>DAIQNV010000026.1:0-1653 GCA_036788215.1 Phycisphaerales bacterium
CCAGAGCTCGGTGTGGGCGGAGGCGGGGGGCATGGCGGATCTTTGGGGAGGATCGGCCCGGCGTTCCAGTGGGGTGGCGTCGGTACACTCGCGATCGTGTCCGCCCGGCGTGTGAACCCCATCCTGCTCGCGCTCGGTCCCGGGATCGTCTTTGCGGGGGCGGCGATCGGCGTGTCGCACCTGGTGCAGTCGACGCGGGCGGGGGCGGTGTATGGGCTGAGCCTGCTGTGGCTGGTGGTGCTGGCCCACGCGATGAAGCTTCCCGCGATGCTCTTCGGGCCCCGGTACGCCGCGGCGACGGGGCACTCCCTGCTGCACGCGTACCGGGTGCAGGGTCGGCATGCGTTGATCGCGTTCGGGGTGCTGACGGTCGGGACGATGTTCGCGATCCAGGCGGCGATCACGGTGGTGACGGCGTCGCTGGTGAAGGGGGTGGTGGTCGATCCCCTGGTCGGGGCGATGGGGCTTGAGACCTCGATCCCGATGCCCTGGGTGGCGATCGGGGTGATGCTGGCGTGCACGCTGCCTCTCCTGGCGGGCGGGTACGGGTGGCTGGACCGGTCGATCAAGGTGCTGATGGTGGTGATGGCGGTGACGACGGTGGTCGCGGCGGCGACGCAGCTCCCGGCGGTGATCGGGGCGGGGCTGCCTGTGGTGACGGACTTCCGCGCGGTCGATGCGGCGTGGATCGTGTTTGCGGTGGCGCTGGTGGGGTGGATGCCGGCGCCCCTGGATATCGCGGTGTGGCACTCGCTGTGGTCGCTGGCGAGGCGGAGGCAGACCGGGCACGCCGCGACGCGCCGGCAGTGCGAGGTGGACTTTGTCGTGGGGTATGCGCTGTGCGTTTTGCTGGCGGCTTCGTTCGTGGTGCTGGGGGCGGCGCTCCTGCACCTGCGGGCGGTGGAGCCTGCTGGGGGCGGGCCGGCGTTTGCGGCGCAGCTGATCGGGCTGTACACGGATGCGATCGGGGCGTGGGCGGGCCCCCTGATCGCTGCGGGTGCGGTGGCGGTGATGTTGTCGACGAGCCTGACGGTGCTGGACGCCCTCCCGCGATCGCTGACGGAGCTGTGGTCGGTCGCGACGCACCGGCCCACGGACCAGGGGGAGAGCGCCGAGCTGACCGGGCGGAGCGCGACGCACACCGCGATCTACTGGACCGCCATGGTCGTGCTGATCGCGGGCGCGATGCTGCTCATCACCGCGTTCAACGCGCGGATGACGCTGCTCGTCGACCTGGCGACGACGCTGAGTTTCGTCGCGACGCCGGTGCTCGCCTTCTTCAACCACCGCGCGATCACGGGGCGGGACGTGCCGATGGGGCACCGGCCCGGGCGTGTGCTGCTCGCCTGGAGCTGGCTCGGCATTGTCTTCTGGGTCCTTTTCGTGTGCCTGTACGCGTGGGTCCGGTTCGGTTGAAGCGGCCCGCGTGAGGGTGGCTTCATTTGTGGTGCTGCTCCCCCGGTGCGCCGGGATGTTCGCTAGCGTTCGGCGCAAGCGAAAGGAGCAACCCATGTCGGATCATGTTTACAAGGTGATCGAGATCGTCGGCTCGTCGGCGACCTCCTCGGACGATGCGGTGCGCCGGGCTCTCGAGGTCGCGTCCCAGAGCGTGCGGAACATGCGCTGGTTCGAGGTCGCGGAAACCCGGGGCCA
>DAIQNV010000026.1:1753-8035 GCA_036788215.1 Phycisphaerales bacterium
GTCTTGCCGGCGTCGGACAGGCGGAGGCCCGCCTTGTGCGCGAAGGCGGCGAGCTGCACGCGGTTGGTCGCTTCGAGCTTGGCGCGCAGGCCGTCAAGATGACGCTCGATCGTCCTGGGCGAGCGGTGGAGCGACGCGGCGATCTGGGCGGTGGTCATCCCGTGACCGATGAGGGCGAGGACCTCGAGCTCACGTTTGCTTAGGCGCTCGAGGGGGCCGAAGTGGGCGTACGCGCTCTCCATGACATCGGCAGATGCGCCCTCGTGCAGGTCGTGCTCGCCCTCGACGGTGAGCACGACGAACATCGGGGGGTCGTCGTCCTCCTGCATCATGTGGATCGTGCTCTGCAGGCGTATGCCTCGGCGGATATGTCGCATGATGACCGGCTGGCCGGTCTCGACGATCCGTTCGAAGACGCTGCGGCGTTCGTCCGCCCATGCGTGCCCGTAGAGCTCGTCGAGTGTGCGGCCGATCACCTCCTCGGGAGGTACCCCGAGGAACATCGTCGCCCCGCGGTGGTTGACGAACTGCACAACGCCCGCTCGGTCAACGATCGAGAAACCCACGCCCGGCTCGACTTCGAAGAGCTTTCGCAGATCGTCGACGACCTCGTCGGAGATGAATTTTTCGGCGAGCGGGGGATGCATCTCCGGCGCATCCGGTCCCTCGGGTTTCGGCTCGATCATCGCTTCACCGCGTTTCGTGGTTCGGCGTAGAAGCCGCCCCCGGTGTTCACAAGCCTCCCCTCCGCGACGAGGGCCTGCCACACGCCGTGCGGCACCTCGGTGGGTGGCTGCATGGCGTCGATCGCCGATTTTTTGCCCCCGCTGGTGTAGCGCCCGCCCAGCTTCGACTCATCGGCGAGGCGCGAGACCTTCATCTGTTTGCGGAAGAGCTTGAGGGCGTGGTCGAGCTCTTCCTTTGAGAACTCGGTGGCGGTTCCGGCCTGGGGCGAAGGGGCCGGGGCCGGGGCGGCCGGATGCTCCAGCCCCCGGACGAGCGCGTCGAGACCCTCGAGGTCGCGGGCCCGCACAACGGCTTGTAATCGGGCAGGGTCGACCGGCGTGCGCGAGAGCAGGCGACCGGCTAGGGCCCACTGGTCGAGCATTTTGAGCGGCTCGCGCCCGGACCGCAGTTCGTCAACGATCGATCGCAGCTTCTGGAGGGCGTTCACCCCAAGAGTTTACCACGCACGCCCGGATCGCCAAGCCACCCGAATCCAGATGACCGGGTCTTCATCAGCCCTCGGTCGATCCGAGCCACTGCAGGGCGATCTCGCGGTCGGTGAACAATTTCATCATGTAGCCTGCGCCGACCATCGCCGGAAGGATCGGGTCGTGCCCGCGTTCGTCTTCCGCGATGACCCCCGCCAGCCGATCGGTGCTCCGCAGCCCGGTCGCCTGCACGAGTTTCGCGAACGCCTTCTGCTCGGCCAGCGTATCGGCGGACCGCACGCGCGTGACATCGACCAGCAGGCGCCGCACCGGGCCGGTGCCCGCCATTGAGAGCGCTTCACTGAACGCCTCCAGCGAACGCGCGATCCTCATGTCCTTGTAGAAGACCATCTCCACGCCGGCCTCGAGCCTCAGCGGGAGAATGGCGTACTCCGGCCCGTCCTCCGGGTGAACGGGCGGGGGAAAGAACGAATTCATCAAGAATACCCTCACGAAACGGGTGGGCCGGTAGGCCCATGCGCGGGGAGTCTACCCAGACAGGTCGACGCAACAAGTCGCGACTGGAAAACTTCTGGAAACGTCGCGACCGCTCGATTTACCCACCTTGACACACCTCTTGACGCGCGACCGCAGGCCGCGATGATTTTGGTGTAGCGATCTGTGTCGAGCGGCACGGGGTGTCGGCTGTCTGACCCTGTGCCCGACCGCTTCCCGGTTGTCTTTGCCCAGATGCGCACCTTCCCGGACCTCCATGGCGCGAACCGGTTTTTTGTCGCGTGCATCGCGTACCGGCGTGGAAAGCATCAGGAATCGGCATTATGTTCCCGCTGAGCTGCGGTCGCTTTCCAGGCTGTGGCGTCTTGGGAGAGCATCAGAGATGATCAAAGCCGCTGCTGTCGTCGCGTTCGCTGTCGCCGCCATCGCACCCGCCGTGTCCGCCGATGTCGTCACCTACCGCTTCACCGGCACGGCCGACGGCGCGAGCACGCCGGCGGGCCTGAAGGATCTCGACCTTATCTTGGAGGCGACGATCAACCTCGACGCGGTGGGCCTGCAGACGAGCGCCACCCGCACGCAGTATGACAACGCTGTCGTCTCCGGATTCTTCCAGGTGGGCGACCTCCGCTGGAACATGGCGGACAACCCTCGGACCAACCGGGTGATCGTGCGGACCGATGTTGTCGACATCAACTTCGGGAACCTGTTCAACCAGATGGTGATCAGCTTCAGCGCCGAGAATGTCAGCCAGGGGGGCTACAGCTTCCCGGGCACCATCTCGCTCAACATCTTCGACCAGGACCGTCCCGCGGACACCGTCATCGATCAGGGCCTGCTTCAGCCCCTCGACACGCTCCGGACCATCTCCGGGGGCGGCGTCGATAAGGTCTCCGCGAGCATGGGCATCGTCACGGGCTCGGTCTCCACCACCGTCGGCGGCGGCGATGGCGGGATCGTGGTCGTCCCGACGCCCGGCGCGGTCGCGACCCTCACTGTCGCCGGTGTGGTCTTCCTGCGTCGCAAGCGTTGAGGCCTCGCCCTAGGATTCGCTGAGTTCATCTCCGCCACGACCGTGTGAATGATGTCCGCCGCGACGAAGAGCATGAGCCCGAGCAACATCCCCCGCCCGGGTCGCTGTCGTAGGTTCCAGTAGGCTTCCTTGCCCCCCGACCGGACCGCAGCGCCTCTCACGCCGTGGCGGGGAGGGCGAAGGCCGCGACGCCGACGATGACCGTAATCACGAGGGACTCGATGATGGCGGCGGTGTATTCGGCGAGGGGTTGGAGCAGTTCGGACATGGGGGCTCTCGTCAGCCAGGATGCTGCGGGGGGCCTCGAACATCCTTTGTTCGTGCAGCCTGGTCACTCCGGATGCTTCGGTGCAACGGCTCGCTCAGGGGCAACCGGCGGCGAACGCTCGCAGAAACGCCTGCACATCGGCGAAGCTCAGCGTGGCGAACGGTGGCGCGAAATCCGCGACATCATCCTGTGCCGCGAAGGCGGTCAGGTAGGCCTGCACATCCGCGAAGGTCAGTTCTCCCTTCGGTGCAGCGAGGTCGGCCGCGCATCCGCCGGGGATCGTGAGCGCGGTCAAGGGTTCCGATTCGTAGGCGTACCGAGTGATTTCCCCGTTCCCCACGCTCGGCAGGAAGACTTCGACCCATCCATAGTGAAGAGTGCTCGTCGCCTCGTTCTCGAAGAGCACGCCGATGTAGGCATCCTCGACATCGTCGAAGATTCCTAGTGTTCGGATGCCCCCGCCCGGCCGGAGCGGCAGACCCGGCCCGACGACATCGCCGGGCCTCAGCAGCACGGCGTTCAGGCTCCCGGGCTCGTCGACCACGATGCCCCCGCCGACGAACGAATCCAGATTCGCGAAGCGCCACTCGCCGGACAGCTCGAAGATGATGATGTCGGCGTCGCGGTCGTTCGGGTTGCGGCTCGTCTCGCCGGTCACCAGGTTCAACCCGTTACCCGTGAAGTCGCGCACCAGTGGCAGATTCACCGGCCCGCTGTCGATGACCGTCGCTCCCGATGTCGACACCAGCCCCGCCACGAGGGCAACGACAACACACTTCCCCATTCGCATATCCGTTCCCTTTCCGTGGTCCCACGAGCGATTGCAGTCCCTTTCGTGCGACTGCAAATGCGGTTGCAGACAGGCCACATTAATCCGATCGGCCGATTGCAACGACAACGGCCCTCTCCGGAAATGGTGAGTGCCGGATCGTTATGCCGAGGATCGATCGCCGGTTATGCTTAGAAGACCGGATCAGTTACAGATTCCCCCGCCGCTCCTGCTCCAGCTCCAGCGCCTCAAACAACGCCTTGAAGTTCCCCTTCCCGAAGCTCTGGCTGCCGCGACGGCAGATGATCTCGAAGAAGAGGGTCGGCCGGTCCTGCAGGGGCTTGGTGAAGAGCTGCAGCAGGTAGCCCTCGTCGTCCGCGTCGACCAGGATGCCCAGGTCCTTGATGCGGTCGTGGTCCTCGCGCACCGCGTCGTGCCCGTTGTCGACCAGGACCTTGTTCACGCGGTCCCACACGATGTCGTAGTAGGTGTCGGGCAGGTTCAGGAAGTCGACGCCCCGGCGGCGGAGCTCCGCGACGCTGTGCAGCTCGTCGTCGGTCCGGAGCGCCAGGTGCTGCACGCCCGGGGTCATGTCGTGCCACTCCAGGTACTCCTGGATCTGGCTCTTCTTCTTGCCCTCCGCGGGCTCGTTGATGGGCATCTTGATCAGGTGGTTGCCGCTGGCCATCACCTTGGACATCAGGGCGGAGTACTCCGTCGAGATGTCCGCATCATCGAAGTGCTTGAACATCTTGAAGCCCATGACGTCCTCGTACCACTTCACCCAGTGGTTCATCTTGCCGTCTTCCACGTTGCCCACGCAGTGGTCGACGTACTTGAGCCCGCAGGGGTGCTTTTCGTTGTAGTCGTTCACCGGGCTGTCGATCTTCTTGAAGACCGGCATGAACGCCCCGCCCTGCTTCACCTCGGGCAGGGCGTACCCGCCCGTCCGGCTGACGAAGGTGTGCACCACGCGCCCGTAGGTGTGGATGCTCGCGACCGTCACCGTCCCGTGCTCGTCGCGGATCACGCGGGGCTCCGAGGCGCTCTGGGCGCCGTTGCGGATCGCCTGCTCGTACGCCTTCTCCGCGTCGAAGACCGTCAGCGCGATGTCCTTGATCCCGTCCCCGTACCGCATGATCTCGTCCGCAGCGGGGTGGGACTTGTTCAGGGGCGTCGTCAGCATCAGGCGGATGTTCCCCTGCGTCAGCAGGTAGTCCGCCTCGTCACGGCTCCCCGTCGTCAGGTCCGCGACCTGGTCGATCCGGAACCCGAAGGTATGGGCGTAGAAGTACGCCGCCTGCTTCGCGTTGCTCACGTAGAAACGGACATGGTCCACATCGATCAGCGCCAGCGGATCGGCGGCGGTCGCCGGCTGAGTCGTCGCGGTCGTCATTCTGCATGCTCCGGTTCTTGGGCGGGTGACCGGGGCCCAGGCCCGGGATTCATTCTAAGCGCGAGCCCCCGCCGGTCACCCGGGGTTCCCATCTGTACAGCCCAGATGAAGCCGAACCCACACGCCGTCGCCAGCGATAGGGCAAAGTTTGGGTCATCCCAGATTTCTCAGACGAGCCCCCGCTCCGTCCCGATAGACTGTGCGCGATCGCTTGCTCCGGTGACCGTGCATGGATGCCCGGCTACACTCGCAGCGCACACGCCCGCCACACCCGGTCCAGGGAGCGGGCTCAGAAGGAGTTCCGACGCCGGCACCCGCCCCGAGGGCCCAGCCCCGCTCGATTGCGTCCAGCGTCGTCCCCTTTCGGCATGATCCACGAACGACTCCCAGGCGATCTCACCCAGGTCTGCTCCCTCGGCGCCGTCGGTCCTGCGGAGCGCACCCTCGCGCTGATCCCGGGGGACGACCGCGCCGTCATCTGCTACGGCTACCGGCCCGATGGGCACCGGCGCACCGCTGAGGACCTGGCCGACCGGATCGCCCGGATCGCGGAGGTCCGCCACGCGCACCTCCTGCCGATCGAGTCGATCCACCTGACCGCCACCGGCACCCTCTGGCTCACCACCCCCTACACCGGGAACCAGGAGGGCCTCGTCACCCTCGCGGGCCTCGCCCGGGCCAAGGCGGGCCAGTGCTCGCCCTTCGAGGTGCTCCGGGCGGTCACGCAGTTGCTCGAGGGCGCGGACGCTGCCCATGCTCAGGGCATCTTCCAGGGTCCCTTCGATCCGGACGCGGTCCTTGTTGACACCCGGGGTTCGCTCTTCTTCGAGCTCTACGCGGTCCGTCGCCTGTTCCAGGGCCTGTCCTGCGACGACCGGCGGCTGGCTCGCGACGAGGTCTCCTCCGTCGCCTCGCTCGCGTACCACCTGCTGACGGGTATTCCCGCTGCCGAGCCCCGCGTTCGCGCCACCCGGCTTGTGAAGCGCCTCGATCGTGCGTGGGATGCCTGGTTTGAGGAAGCCCTCGACCCGTCGGGAGGCTTTGAGTCCGCCCGCGACGCTCTTGACGCCCTGCCGGGGCGCGAGCCTGCGGTGCCGGTCGTGACCGCCCGGTCCTCCACTGTCCTGAGCCGCTTCCGTCGCGCGA
>DAIQNV010000026.1:8135-43314 GCA_036788215.1 Phycisphaerales bacterium
GTGCCGGTCGTGACCGCCCGGTCCTCCACTGTCCTGAGCCGCTTCCGTCGCGCGAGCAATGCCCGGCGCGATTGATCGGGTGCCCCCGGGTCCCTCAGGGGCCCTGCGCTTCCCGCTCCGCTACCAAGATCGCTGTCAGGGCCCGTCCCTCGAGCGCCGGGTCACCCATCAGTTCCGCTGCCCGCGCCGCGGCGCGGCGCACCGCTGCTTCATCGGGCGCGAGCGCGACGAGTTCGGGCCACAGTTCCCGCGCCACCAGCGCCACCAGGCGGACGCGCTCCGCGCGTGCCGCCAGGCCCGGGGGGGGCTCACCGGTCCCGAGGGCCGCGAGCGCTGCCTCCGGGCGTCCGCCTTCGAGGCGCAGTTCCGCGAGTCGCACCCCGGCCCGGGCGCGGGTCGCGGGGGTCAATTCCGCCGCCCGGGCCCCGCCCCCCGCGAGTTCCCCGAGCAGGAGTTCCGCGTCGGACCATTTCACGAGCCCGCTCTCCGCGGCTTCGATCAGCGCCGCGACCGGCGCTTCCTGGGCCGCACGGACGAGCCCGGCCCCCCGGGCCGGGTCGTTGGGCGTGGGCAGGGACAGGATCGTCAGGATTCCGCCCGGACCGGGCTGGTAGCGCAGGATGCCCCGGACCGCGGCCTGGTAGAGCGTCGCGTCGTGCCCCGCTGCGGCGATCAGCGCCCCGGTCGTCTCTTCGGAACTTCCCGCGGCGGTCGCGGCTGCGAGGCGCAGTGGGGCGTCCGGATGGCGCAAGAGCCCGCTCACGAGGGCCCGGTCGGCGGTGGTCCCGAGGGCCACGAGCAGCCTGAGCCCGTCCGCGCCGATCGCTTCCGGGGGGGCGCCCCGCAGCGCCGCCAGCAGAGGCTCGCTCGCGCTGTCGGTGAGTCGCCCGACGCGATGGAGGGCCCAGCCCGCCTCCGCAGCGGCGCCCGGGGTGCCCCGCTCCGGGTCCGCCCAGCGGACCACGGCGTCGATCGGCAGCCTTTCGGGCCAGCGGACGCCCGCCCTGAGCAGCGCCGCTGCGGCTTCGGGGTCGGTCTCGCGCGCGATCGCGGAGGCCATCTCCTCCCCGGCGTCATCGGGTGCCAGGCGGGAGACGAGCAGGGCGGCCCTTGCGCGGGTCGCGGGGTCCTCCGCCCGAAGCTGCTTCAGCGCCGCCTCCCCGACCTCCGGCCCGACCCGGTTTCCTGCGGAGAGTTCCCGCTGGGCGAGTTCGAAGCCCAGCTCGCGGAGGCCCGCCTCCGGATCGGTGATCAGCTCCCGCAGGATGGCCGACCGCCCCTCGGGCGACTCCTGCACGTACAGACGCCGGTAGACGTCCTTGAGCCTCGCCCGGAGCCGATCCGACGGGCTGACCTCTGCCTCGCCCTCGCTCGCCGGCGGCACGGCTCCGACCGGCCCCGCCCCCCGTTCCACCGTCGCCCGCGCCGGGGATGCGTCCGTCCCGTCCCTGGGCTGGCCCGCCACCGAACACCCGGCAAGCAGCAGGGTCAGGCCCACCGCCCACCGCGCGCCCACGCCACCCCCGGGCCGTCTGCTGGGTCCGGGGCGTCCGAAATTCTGGGGTCTCTGTGGGGCGAAGGCCTGCATTGATGCTTCCCCGGCTCCGAGATACCATGCATCGGCGGGGAACCCCGCGCGACGGGAGCGGCTGTGAACGATTGGCTCGACGCCGAACGCCATGTCGAACGCGCTCACGAGTTATACGAACTCGGGCGGTGGGATGAGGCCGAATCCGAATTGCGGACCGCTCTTTCTCTGAATCCATATCAGGGCGAGTGGCATTTCAACCTGGGCCTGACGCTTGAAGCCGCGGGGCGGCACCTCGACGCTGCGAAGGCGTTCGAGGACGCCTTCGAGCTGCAGCAGGGGGACGCCAACGCTGCGGTGATGATCGCGGCCAACCTGCTCCGCGCCGAGCGGGCGGGTCCGGCGCTGCAGTGGCTCGAGAAGGCTGAGCAGATCGAGCCTTCCAACATCGACATCTATGTCCACCGCATCGGTGCCTTCGCGGAT
Source organism: Phycisphaerales bacterium (assembly GCA_036788215.1). Lineage (GTDB taxonomy): Bacteria > Planctomycetota > Phycisphaerae > Phycisphaerales > UBA1924 > DAIQNV01. The sequence continues at coordinate 10,150 of DAIQNV010000026.1, forward strand.
CTGGCCCGCCACGACGAGGCGGAGCTCGCGTTCTACATGGGCCAGGAGCGCGACCCCGAGTGCGCCGACCTGTATGTCGCGATGGCCGACGCCCTGCTCAACCGCCGGCGGTACGAGAAGGCGGTCTGGTGTCTGCGCGAAGCGGCCCGGCTCGAGCCCGACCTGCCGGGCCTGCAGGCCCGACTGGCGGAGGCGTACGCCGCGACGGGGCGACACGAGCGGGCCCGGCAGCTCTACGTCCGCGAGCTGCGGCTCAACCCGGGCGATACGGACACGCTGCTCGACCTCGGCGACCTGCTCAGCGACATGAACCGGCCCGAGGAAGCGGCGGAGAAGTACCGGCGCGTCCTCGAGCTGCAGCCCGAGTCAGCGGATGCCCACTTCGCGCTCGCGGAGCTCGCGGTCCGGGCCCGACGCTTCGACGATGCGGTGACGGGGTTCGATGTCGTGCTGCGGCTCGACCCTGCCTTCCCCGTCGTCCGCCAGCGCCTCGCGGAGGCCTTGCTCGATCGCGATCGCCCGGGCGACGGCGCCCGCGCCCGCGAGCTGCTCCGCGATCAGGCCAACCGCGTCCGCAAGGACCACTCCAAGCAGAACATCGAGGACCTCGAGGACCTCGCCCACCTCCTGCTCGACGCGGGCCAGCCCGAACTCGCGATCCCCTTCTTCCGCGAGGCGGTCGCCCGGCGTCCCTCCGACGCCCCGAGCCGGCACAACCTCGCGGTCGCTCTCTTCGAACTGGGCCACACCACCGAGGCGATGGACCTCGCTCGCGAGGCGCTCCGCCTCGACCCCCGCTTCGTCCCCGCGATGCACAACCTCGCGCTCGCCCACCTGCGGCGGAGCGAGTGGCTCCGGGCCCGCTACTGGCTGGGCCAGGCCCACAAGCTCACGCCCGACGACCCGCACCTGCGGCGCCTGCGCCTCAGCCTCTGGCTGTCGAGCGCCCGCACCGCTACCGTGGCGCTTCTGCGCACCACGCTGGGATTTACCCGCTTCTTTACAGGCTTCGTGACGCGCCCCACGCGACCGGCGGCCAAGCGGCGCTGATCAGCACCGGCTGATTCGTGGCCTTCCTCGCCTTCGGCTCGTCCGACCACGGCACCCGAGCCGGTCGGTCGCCCGGGCTTAGTCGCCCTCGTCTTCCTTCTTCCGCTTGCGGCGCTTCTTCGGCGCGGACGCGGCGCGGGGCTCGGGCACGTCGCCACCCATGAGCCTGAGCGCCTCCTCCACGTCCTTGTCCCCGCGCCCGGAGAGGTTCACCACGACCGCGGCGTCGGGGTCCATCTTCGACGCGAGTTCCACCGCGTAGGCCACCGCGTGGGCGGTCTCGAGGGCGGGGATGATCCCGTCCGCCCTCGCGCACAGCAGGAAGGAGTCGAGGGCGTCCTCGTCGGTCACCGCGCCGTAGATGACGCGTCCGGCGTCCTTCCAGTAGCTGTGCTCGGGCCCGACGCCCGGGTAGTCGAGGCCTGCGGAGCAGGAGTGCACGTCCCCGGTCTGCCCGTCCTCGTCCTGCAGCACGTAGCTGAGCGACCCGTGCAGCACGCCGGGCTTTCCGTAACTCAGGGGAGCCGCGTGGTCGCCGGCGCTGCCCGAGCGTCCGCCCGCCTCCACCCCGTGCAGTTCGACGCCCACGTCATCGATGAAGGGATAGAAGATCCCCGCGGCGTTGGACCCCCCGCCCACGCACGCGACGACCGCCTCGGGGAGGCGTCCGATCCGGCGGAGGCACTGGGCCTTGCACTCGCGACCGATCACGCTCTGGAAGTCCCGGACGATCATGGGGAAGGGGTGTGGCCCCACGACGCTCCCGATGATGTAGTGGGTCTTCTCGACGCTCCCCATCCAGTCGCGCATCGCCTCGTTCGTCGCGTCCTTCAGCGTGCGGCTGCCCCCCTCGACCGGCACGACCCGGGCCCCGAGCATCTTCATCCGCACGACGTTCAGCCGCTGGCGGCGGACATCCTCCGCGCCCATGTAGACATCGCAGGACAGGCCGAGCTTCGCCGCCGCGGTCGCGCTTGCGACCCCGTGCTGGCCCGCCCCGGTCTCCGCGATGATCCGCTGCTTGCCCATCTTCCGGGTGAGGAGGGCCTGGCCCAGCGTGTTGTTGATCTTGTGGGCGCCGGTGTGGGCGAGGTCCTCCCGCTTCAGCCAGATGGTCGCCCCCGCCCCGTGGCGCCCGTTCTCCCGGGCGACCCGCTTGGCCTCCCGCGTCAGCCCCCCCGCGAGGTCCAGAGGCGTGGGCCGGCCTGTGTAGTCCCGGTGCAGGCTGTGGAGCTCCTCCCAGAACTGCCGATCGTCCCGGACGGAGCGGTACACCTCTTCCAGCTCCCCGAGGGCCGCGATCAGGGTCTCGGGGACGTACCGGCCCCCGAAACGCCCGAACCGCCCCTCCGCACTCGGAGCCTCGCTCAGACGCGCACGCACATCTTCCCGGCCGTCGATCGTTGTCATGGGGAGAGATTAGCCGCCGACCCCCCGGACGATTCACCTGTCAGCCATCGGCGGTCGGATCTTCCGCGATTCCCGGACCTGCCCGCCTCCGGTCGCCACGGACAAACCCCGGCTCCCGGCGTTCCACCCGCCGGGCGGCGCACATCCCGGCCACCTCGTTCACCCGCAGCATGAGCACCAGCCCGACCGCGAAGAACGACGCCAGCAGCACCAGCGACGCCAGTTTGCCCAATTGATCCGCCACGATCCCGAAGCTCAGCACCCCGATCGCCGCGGCCAGCTTGTAGGTCATCCCCCAGAGCCCGAAGAACTCGGCCCGACGGTGGTGGGGGGTGAAGCGGGCGAGCATGGTCCGGCTCGCGGTGCCGATCCCGCCCAGGCCGATCCCGAGCCCGTTGCCCACCAGCCAGACGGGCCATTGGGGCCCCCCCTGGGGCCAGATGACCTTCAGAGCGACCAGGCACCCTGAACTGACCAGCCAGACGACCAGGAAGGCGAGGACGGTGTTCTTCGCCCCCAGGCGATCCTGGAACTTCGCGGTCAGGGCGGCGGTCAGGCCCGCGACGATCGTGAGTTGCCCCACGAACAGCACCAGTTCGGTATCCCGGAACCCGAAGTCTCCCGCGATGATCGAGGCGAAGCCCACGATTACCTGCACGCCGAACCCGTAGACCAGGAACGCCAGCAGGAAGCGCACGACCTCGCGGTACTCCCCCGCGTGCCTGACCGTTTCCGCGAGGCGCCCGAAGCTCTCCGGGATGATCCCGCGCTTGCCCGCGCCGGGCACCGGCTCGTCGTTCTTCAGCACCACCTGGGCCGGGATGATCCCCACCAGGAACCACACTCCGCTGAACACGAAGAAGGGCGTCCACGCGATGGGGTCCCGCCAGTCGAACGCGAGCATTGCTCCCAGCGTGATCACCAGCAGCACCAGCGCGCCGACATACCCCATCGTCCAGCCGGTCGCGCTCACCCGCCCCATGGTCCTGGGCGTCGAGACATCGGGCAGGAAACTCCCGAGGAAGTTCTCGCCCACCTGGTAGGACACATTCGCCGGGATATAGATCGCGGCGGCGAGCAGGATCATCCCGGGCCCTACGAACCCGAGCGCGCAGGTGAGGACGGCGCACACCACGCCCGTGCCCATCAGCAGTTGTTTCCGCCACCCCCTCGCGTCGCCCAGCGCGCCGAGGATCGGGCTCACCACCACGACGATCAGCAGGCTGCCCCCGTGCAGAAGCGACCAGTTCCGCGCGCCCGTCCGATCCGCTCGCGCCTGCTCCTCGATCACGAGCGCGAGTTCATCGGAGGGGACCGCGTCCCCCGCCTGCACCTCGCGGATCGCCTCCGCCTGGGCCTCGGTGAGCATCGGGCGGGGCGTCACCACCTGCTGCACGTACACGCTGAACAGGAGCGTGATGATGATCAGCGTGAACGACTGGTTCGCGAGGTCGTAGAGGCCCCACGCGAAGACATCGCGGGGCTTTTCGAGGCCGGCGAACGGGTTGAGCTTCAATCGAGTGACTCCCGGAGGCGCCGGCACACCCGACGCGCCGCTCCGGGCACTGTAGCAGTGACTAACTTCGTGAGTGCCCCGGTCCGCTTCGGGCGGCGCGGTTCGGCGCTCACCCCTCGCCCGGAACGTCCAGCCCGAACTCCTTGAGCAGGCTATCGATCATGCGGATCTTCTCTGCCTTGGGCATGAAGGGGCTCAGCTCCCGGTAGCGGACGACGCCCTTGGGGTCGATGATCACGATGTGCGGGATCGCCTGCACCCCGTACTCGAGCCAGGTCGCTTCGGGGGTGAAGACGACCGGCCAGGTCATGTCGTTCTCTTCGGCGAACTCTGCCATCAGCTCGTGCTCGAGCCCGGGCCTGCCCGTGGTGTCCACCCGGTCCTCGGGCGAGCGGAAGTGGACGCCTTGAAGGTGCGTCGCGCCGAGCACTGTGACGGGCGAGCCCTCGTAGTGCTCGACCAGCTCGCGCACCTTGGGGAAACTCATGATGCAGGGCATGCACCAGGTCGCCCAGAAGTCGACGACCACGACGCGCCCCTCCAGCCCGCTCAGCCGGTCCGGCAGGCTGCCCGTCGACTTCCACAGGAACCGCGTGTCGGGCGCCTCGTGGTCGAGCAACTCGCCCCGCGCGTGGGCCCCGTCGACGCCCGCCAGCATGAGCTCGAGCTGGTCGGCCATGTCGGGCCGCTCGTCACGATCGACCGTGGCCAGCGAGCGCTCCATCGAGGAGACGATCATCTGCCGCATCTCCGCCAGGGGCTCCTTCTCCGCGGGTCCCGTCATCACCTGGGCCATCGCGGAGAGGTAGGCCACGCCCGACATCGCCAGCTCCGGCGCGGGCTTCTCCGCGCGGTACGCGTCGCCGAGCTCGAGAAGGCGGTCCTTGAACACGCCGATGACCGGCATGTCCTGCTGGGCCACGATCTCCAGCACCGCCACCGCCCGGCCCTGCTTGAGCGCCTCGAGCAGGCCCGGGTGGTTCAGCACCCGCTCCACCTGGCCCGGCGCCGGCATCTGGCGGCTCTCCGCGAAGTTGAGCAGCAGCAGCATGTTCGCCGCGATCGCGCCCGGCGCATCCTGACGCTGCGCGAGCGATGCCAGGCGCTCCTTCGCGGGTCCCATCAGGTCCGGGCTGAACTGCAGCATGGGCCCCACGATGTCGAACCCCGCTGCGGGCATCGTCTCGACGCTGATGTGGTGCTCGCCGAAGAGCCCGTTGACCTTTGCCCCCGCCTGCGCCATCGCCTCCTCGCGGGGGACCGACTGGATCCACTCCCGGAACTCGCGCTCGATCTCCCGGTAGACCGCGATCTGGTCCGCGGAAGCCACCGCGTTCGCACCGCCGGCTCCGGCGCCGCCCTCCTGGGCCCACACCCCGACCGGGGCCAGCCCCAGAACCGCCGCCGCCATCACTGTGCGCACACGCATGCCAACCTCCGCGTCTTCCAGATCGCTCTATCCCAGCGAGACCCCCGGGCCCCGCTGACTCAAGACTCTACACCCGAACCGGCGGGCCCCAACAGATGTTCCTCAAGGAACGCGGTCTGCAGGTTCTTCGCTTCGGCGCTGACACGCCCGAAGCCCACGTGCTCCGACGGCGCCCCCGTCTCGTGCCAAGTCCGTACGGAAACAAGCGCGGGATCCGCCCCCGCGTCGCGGTATCGCGCCCGGAGATGGTCGAGAAAGGTGGACTGGACGGGCCAGGGGACCATCGCGTCGGTCTCGGAGTGCAGGGCCAGGAGGGGGAGGGGCTCGAACCCCGCGAGGTGCTCGATGGGGTCGACGCGGGCGACCGCCCCCGGATCGTGGGAGACGGGCCAGTCGGCGGGGTCGGTGCCGTTCTCTCCGAAGTAGAGGCCCTTCAGGTTCCCGCTGGTCGCTTCCACGGTCGCGCAGCGGAAGGGGTGGGGGCGGGTCAGGCGGTTGAGGGTGACCATCCCGCCCAGCGACATGCCGCCCAGGGCGGCGCGCCCGGTGTTCATCGGGCCATCCAGAGTCCGGGCGATCTCGGGCCCGTTCAGGCAGGCCAGGATGTCATCGATCTCGCCCGACGCCTGTTCGATGACCTCGAGCGAGCGGGTCGGGTCGTGCATCCGGGGGCCGGGTCGCTCGCCATGCCCCGGGAGGTCGATGGCGCAGACCGCGATCCCGGCGCGGACGAGGCGGCTGTAGCGTCCCGGGTCGAGGAACTTGTCGACGGTGCGCCCGTGCATCCAGATGAGGACCGGGGCGGGCTCGCCCTTTCCCGGGTGGCACAGGAGGGCGGGGACCCCGTCGCCCACCGGGAGGGTGGCGAGGCGGGACCGCTCTGCGAGCGACTGGGTCAGCGTTCCGCCTTGGATGTCGCGGAACGCGATCGTCACAGGGCCACCCGGGCCCCGCGCTCGATCTTCCGGGGGAGCAGGCTCGGGTCGGCCTCGGCGCGCTTGCGGAGCTGCTGCGAGCTCAGGGCGGTGAGGGGGCTGATCTCGATGACGCACTCGGGGGAGCCGTCACGCTTCCTCGGGATCTCGACGCCCGCGGCTTCGAGCCACCGGGCGGCGCGTTCGGTCTGCAGCTGCCTGCTGGTGACGATCGAGTCGACGCCCTCGGCGTTCTTGACGGGGGCGAACTCCTCGACGCGGTCGGTCTCGTAGACGATCGAGGCGCCGGCCATCGGGATGGCGTCGAAGACGAAGCGTTCGAGCTTCACCCCGTTGGGCTCGGCGGGCTGCACGGGCTCGCCCGAGTCGAGGTCGATGTGGGGGACCTTCTTTACCGCGCGGTGGTAGGGGAGCTGCATCGAGGGGTCGCCCACGACCTTCTGGACGAACGCGACGGAGATGGCGTGGATGGCGATGGAGCCGGCGAGGTACTTGAGGTTCCCGTCGGCGTCCCGCGCTTCCGCGAGCCGGTCGGGCATGTCGGAGTACTCGATGACGGTCGTCTTCCCGTTGGCGCGGGTGAAGACGCCGACCTTCTCCTTCGCGTCGGCCTTGGGCAGCATCTTGCTCGACATCTCGCCGGACGAGTCCTCGCCGGAGGCGTGCAGGCCCAGGAACACGGGGTCGATCACGCGGACGTGGGGGTTGTCCACCTGGAAGTAGCTGATGTGCTCGACGCCCCGGGCGGTCATGTCGGCGATGGCGCCGCTCTTCGCGAGCGCCAGGAGCGCGCCCCCGTGCCCGTCGGGGCTCGTCGCGATCGCGTCCTTCTCCGCCAGCAGGATGCGCCCGGTCTTGAGGTCGAAGGCGGGCATCGTCCCCTGCTGGAAGAACATGACGTTGCTCTTGCTCAGCCCGTAGTAGTCGTTCTCCTCGAAGGCGGCCACCGTCGCGTCGTGGTTGAGGGGGCTCGTCATGACGTACCACGGGATGACCGACCCGTAGGTCCGGCTGGACGCGAGGATCTGATCCGCGAAGAGCTCGAACAGGGGCTTCTCCGACACGCACCCGGTCGGGTAGCACCCCTTGGGACCGTCGTAGCCCAGGCGCGTCCCTTGGCCGCCCGCGACGACGAAGGCGGCGACCCTGCCCGCGCTGATGAGCGCCTCGCCCGCTGCCTGGGCGGAGGCGGCGTCCCACACCCGGATCGGCGAGTGCGGGTCGCGGGGGTAGTAGGGGGCGGGCTCGAGGTTCTCCGGGAGTTCGAACGGCGCGTCCGACCGGACATATCGGCTCACCAGCGAGGGCACCGCGTCGAGATCGATCGCCCCGATCTGGTCGAGGAGCGCGGACTGCCGGTCGCTCTGCAGTTCGTCGTAGAACTTGAGCAGGTGGCCCTGGTCGAGGGCCTCGAGACGGCTCCGGATCGCGGCAAGGTCGGGCATGGCGGGCTCCTCGGGTGCGGACGGGCGGGGAATCGGGCAGCGGGGAGGGCATGCTATTTCTCGCTTCGCGCCGGATCGACAGGGAACGGGGCAAACACCGCTCGGGCTACAGTCGTCGCCTCATGACGACGCCCGCCGACTCCGCGAACCTGCTGCTGGGCCCCGCCGACACCCCGCTCGTCGGGGCGTCGATCCTTGGGGCGGACTTTGCCCGCCTGGCTGAGGATGTCCGCTCGGCGCTCGACGCGGGGGCGGACACGCTGCACATCGATGTCATGGACGGGCATTTCGTCCCGAACCTGTCGATGGGCCCCGCGGTCTGCCAGGCGGTCCGAAGGGCCTTCCCCGCGACCACGCTCGACGTGCATCTGATGGTCACCGACCCCGGGGCGTACATCGCGCCCTTCCGCGACGCGGGGGCGGACCACATCACCTTCCACGCTGAGACGCAGGACGCGGACGCTGCCCTGGCGCTCTGCGACCGGATCCGGAGCGCGGGGATGACGAGCGGGTTGTCGGTGAAGCCCGGCACGCCTTTGGAGCCCTGGCTCGGGCTCTTCGGGCGGTTCGACCTCGCGCTCGTGATGTCCGTCGAGCCCGGGTTCGCGGGCCAGTCCTTCATGCCGGTCGCGGTGGAGCGGGCGCGGGCGATCGCCTCGCTGCCCGACCCCGCCGACCGCCCGAAGTGGGTGTCCATCGACGGGGGGGTGGGCCCGGCGGTCGCGGACCTCGTCCGGGGGGCGGGGTGCAACCACTTGGTGGCGGCTTCTGCGTTGTTCTCGGTCAGGCCCCCGGATCGGGCGGGTGTGGTGGACGCCCTCCGCGGGGCGTAGGCCCGGATTTGCCGTATATTGTGCGAACATGAGCTTCCAACAATCGCCGGCTTTGGCTGGATCGGTGTGGACGGAGGGGCGATCAGCGCCGCTAGACTCTCCGCCACCGACCGGTGCGGGGCGTTGCCCGCGTGGGTCGGCGGGGCGCCCCGGGGTGGGGCGGGCGGAGCGCTGACGAGCGATTGCGCGTATGGCCAAATCAAAAGCTGTGAACATCCTGCTGATCCGCTCGGGCCCCACGTCGTGGGACGAGACGGGGCGCCTGTCGGGATCGGCGGACCACCCGCTGAGCGAGGCGGGGGTCGCGAGCCTGGACGCCCTAGCCCTGGGGGTGCAGAAGGGCTCGATCGCGGCGGTGCTGCACGCCCCCGATGAGGCGAGCACCGAGACCGCCAAGAGGATCGGGCAGGCGGCGGGCGCGAAGCTGCGTGAGAAGGACGGCCTCGCGGAGGTGGACATGGGGCTCTGGGAAGGGCTGCTCAAGTCCGACCTCGAAGACCGATACCCCACGGTGTACGCCCGGTGGGTCGAGGACCCGACTGCGGTGAGCGTGCCCGACGGGGAGCCGGTCCTGGAGGCCGACGCCCGGCTCCGAGCGGCGATCGTGAAGGCGATCGACAAGTGCTGCGACGCCGGGGACACTGTTGCGGTGGTCCTGCGTCCGTTCGCATGGGGGTTGCTGCGGTGCCGGCTGCTGGGCCGGCCTCTCGCGGAGTGCTGGGAGGTGTCCGTCGAGGGCCCGGCGATGGAATCGCTGGGCTGCGTCACCGGACAACTCCTGGAGCTGACGGAGAAGGCGCCCGCGCAGGCCTGAGCGCCGCAGCGGGCCCCTTAGAGGAAGGAAGGACTCTGATGTCGACGCAGACGGCGATTCGCACCTGGGCGGAGCTGAAGCCGGCGCGGCGTGGTCCCTCGATCCCCGAAGGACTCTGGCTGCGCTGCCCGGGCTGCACACAGATGATCTACCGGCGCGCGATGGAGGCCAACCTGCACTGCTGCCCGGAGTGCGGGCACCACTACCGGATCGGGGCGGTGGAGCGGGTGCGCCAGCTGACTGACCAGGGCACCTTCACGCCCATGTTCGAGAACCTGCGGTCCACGGACCCCCTGAACTTCACGGACCGGATCGGCTATCCCGAGCGCCTCGCGAAGGAGCAGGAGAAGACCGGGCGGCCCGAGGGGATCGTGGCGGGCGAGGGCTTCATCAAGGGTCGCTCGGCGGTCCTGGCGTGCCTGGACCTCACCTTCATGATGGGCTCGATGGGCTCGGTGGTGGGGGAGACGCTGACGCGGGCGATCGAGTACGCGACGGAGACGGACAAGCCCCTCGTGGTGGTGAGCTGCTCGGGCGGCGCCCGAATGCAGGAGGCGGGCCTGAGCCTCATGCAGATGGCCAAGACCTCCGCGGCCCTGGCCCGGTTCGACGACGCGGGCGGGCTCTTCATCAGCGTGCTGACCGACCCGACGACGGGCGGGGTGACCGCGAGTTTCGCGATGCTGGGCGATGTGATCTTCGCGGAGCCCAAGGCTCTGATCGGGTTCGCGGGTCCAAGGGTGATCAAGCAGACGATCCGCCAGGACCTGCCCGAGGGGTTCCAGACCTCCGAGTTCCTGGTCGAGGCGGGGATGGTCGACCGCGTGGTCGCTCGTCCCGAGTTGCGGTCGGAGATCGCGCGGGTGATCGACTTTGCGCGCAAGTGATCCGGGGGCCCGGGTGCCACGGGGGGTGGGGGCGGTGCGGGCGGGGGTGCGGGCACGCCCGCTCGTTTCCGGTCTGGCTGGCGGGCTGCTGTTTTCCCTCTTGATGGCGCTGAGCTTTCCGGGGGTGACGCCGGGCGGGGTGTGGCCCTTGGCGCTCCTGGCGGTCGGTCCGCTGGTAGCGCTGGCGGAGATCGGCGGGACGCTGCGGCGCGGGTTGGTCCGCCTCGCGGTCGGGGCCGGGGTGGGCTCGGGGGCGTGGTGGGCGCTCGCGATGGTGTGGACCTTCCGGAACACTGAGGCGGGGTTCGTGCCCGTCGTGGTGTACCTGTCGCTGTACGCGGGGCTCTTTGTGTGGGCAGCGGGGCGGGTGCGGAGGCGCTGGCGGGGGCTGCCCTCGGTTGTGCTGCTGCCCCTGGCGTGGGTGGGCCTGGAGGTGGTGCGGGGGGAGTGGGTATTCGACGGGTACCCCTGGTACCTCGTCGGGCACCCGATGATCGAGGGGTGGGGGCTCTTCGTCTGGCCTGCGACGATCGCGGGGGCGTACGCGGTGAGCGTCGTCGCCACGCTTCCGGTGGCGGCGGCGTGCGACTGGGCCCTGGGGCGGCGGAAGTGGGCGCTGGGGGCGATCGCGCTCGTCCTCGCGTGGCCCCTGGTGGGGGTGACGGGGGTGTTCTCGGTGCGGGAAATGGGGTCGATACGGGTGGGCCTGGTGCAGACCGATGTGCCCCAGGATGTGCGCGGGGCGTGGGACCCGACGGCGCGGTGGGCGGACTTTCTCAGGATGGTGGATCTCACCATCGCGGCTGCGGGGGGGGCGGGGCAGGTCGAGCCCGACTTGATCGTCTGGCCCGAGACGATGTTCCCCGGGATGGCGCTCGACGACGCGAGCGTGGAGGCGGAGAAGCGGGCGAGTCTCGCGTGGACGGTGACCGAGGCGGATGGAACGCGCCGGCAGATCCCGGCGTGGGCGGCGCGGGAGGGGCTGCTTGAGCTTCAGGCGCGGCTCGGGATCCCGATGATCGTGGGGTCGTCGAGCTTCGAGAACCTGCGGGTGGTGGAGGACGGGCGCGGGCTGCGGTACGACTGGGATGCGAGGCGAAACAGCGCGTTCCTGGTCGAGCGGGGGCGGGTGCGGGACGGGTGGTACAGCAAGATCGCGCTGACGCCCTTTGGGGAGGTGATGCCCTACATCTCGGCGTTGCCCTGGCTCGAGGCGCGGCTCCTGAACCTGGGGGCACGGGGGATGCGGTTTGACCTGGAGCCCGGGGATCGGCCTGTGACGATCGAGGTGGCGGGGCGGGGCGGGGACTTCCGCGTCGCGACGCCGATCTGCTTTGAGGCGACGATGGCGGGGACGGTGCGGGATCTGGTGTACCCGGAGCAGGGCGTCACGGGAACCCATCTGATCGTGGTCCTGACGAACGACGGGTGGTTCGGCGACTGGGACGCGGGGCGATGGCAGCACCTGCAGGCGGCGCGGTGGCGGTGCGTGGAGCTGGGTCGGGGGATGGCCCGGGCGGCGAACACCGGGGTGTCGGCGATCGTTGATGCGCGCGGGCGGGTGGTCTCGTCGGGTGTGGAGGGCGGAGTGGGAGGGGCGGGGGGGGCGGCCCGGGTGGATGGCGTGCTCGTGGGCGAAGCGCCGATGTATGCGGGCAGGACGGTGTTCGGACGGTTCGTCGGGTTGTGGCCGGCGTACGGGCTCGGGGTCTTGGGGCTCGCGGCGTGTGTGGTGCCGCTTGGGAAGAGGCGGAAGGGCTTGTGATGACGATCGCTGGTGTGGGACGGGTGTTGGGTGGGCGAGGAGGCTCGGAGGGGGGGGAGGCGCTGCGCTTGGGGAGCCCCTCATCCGGCCCTGCGGGCCACCTTCTCCCCGGGGGGGAGAAGAAGGGGGTTCGCTGGCGCTTCGGGCTCGTTGTGTTGGGATTGATCGGCGTGATTGGTGTTCAAGGGTGCGCTGCGCCCGGGACCGGGGAGCCTGCGCGGGCGCAGGGGGCGAGCCTGGTGGAGCGGGCGGCGCTGCGGGAGCGGGCGCTTTCGATCCTGGAATCGGCGGCGGCGGGGGACGAGGCGGTGCTGCGGGCCAACGCGCTCGAGGGGCTGGAGATCGTGCCCTCGCGGGCGTTGCCCCTGGTCCGGCGGGGCTTGCAGGACGAGAACGAGGGCGTGCGGACCGTCGCGGCGATGGTCGCGGGGCGGGCGGGGTTGGATCGGCTGGTGCCCGAGCTGCGGACGCGCGGGGATGACCCGTCGGCGTTCGTCCGGGCGGCGGTGATCTATGGGCTGCGGGCGAACGGGGCGGAGGCGGACCCGACGCCCCTGTCGACGATGCTGCTCGGGAGCGACTCGCCCCGGGTCCGGGCGCACGCGGCGTTCGTGCTCGGGGAGCTCGGGCAGCGGTCAGCGCTGCCCATGCTGCGCCAGGGAGCGGCGGCGTCGATGGAGCGGGCGGAGGCGGCGGAGGTGCGGGTGATGCGCCTGCAGATCGCGGAGGCGATGGTGAAGCTGGGGGACGACGAACCCATGCAGGGGATCCGGGCGGCGCTGTACCCGTCGAGGCCCGAGGACCTGGAGCTGACGGCGCTGGCGGTGCAGATCATCGGGTCGCTCGATGACCGGGCGTCGGCGGGGCAGCTCATCTACCTGACCGCGTTCCGGGACGGCAGCCGGTTCCTGCCCCCCGAGGTGAGGCTGGCGGTGGCGCAGGCGCTGGCGAGGATGGGGCGGACCGAGGGGGATTTCCTGGCGACCGAATACGCGGGGCACCCCTCGGCGGCGGTGCGGGAGCAGGCGGCGCACGTGTACGCGTGGACCCTGGAGCCGGACGGGATCGGGCCCCTGGTCGCGATGCTGGAGGACCCGGCGGGGCAGGTGCGGGTCGCGGCGGCGGCGGGGGTGCTGCGGGTGCTCCAGAGCAAATAGCCACGATTGGAAATGGCCAAATGGCCAAATGGCCAAAGGGCCAAAGGGAGACAGGGGGAGCTTGGAGCGCCCAGCGGGCGTCGGGCACCGGGGGGTGGTGGGGTCGTAGACTGCCGGCGTGAGCGACGCGGGGCCTGTCATTCTGTTTACGGGGTTCGAGCCCTCGGGTGATGATCACGCGGCGGCGGTGATCGCGGAATTGAAGCGTCGCCACCCGTCGGTCAGGATCGCTGCGTGGGGCGGGCCCAACATGGAGCGGGCGGGGGCGGAGGTCATCGAGCGGACGGGGCACGACTCGGTGGTGGGGCTGCCGGGTCCGAAGAAGATCCTCGACCAGCGGGCGATGAACCGGCGGATCGTGGCCTGGATGGACGCCCACCCGGTGAAGGTGCACGTGCCGGTGGATGCGCCGGCGGCGAACTTCCCGATCTGTGCCGCGGCGAAGGCGCGGGGGGTGAAGGTGGTGCACCTGGTGGCGCCGCAGGTGTGGGCGTGGGGGCCCTGGCGGATCAAGAAGCTGCGCCGGCTGACGGACTTCGTGTGCTGCCTCTTGCCCTTCGAGGAGCCTTACTTTCGCGCGCGGGGGGTGCCCGGGGCGTTCGTGGGGCATCCTTTGTTTGATGAGCCCCTCGACTACCGGGTGCTGGACGAGAAGGCGCGGGTGTGGGCGCAGGGGAGCCCCAGGGTGGCCCTGATGCCGGGGTCCCGGCCCGGGGAGATTCGCAGGAACGCGCCCTTGCTCTTCGAGAGCTTCAAGGCCCTCGCGGCGGAGCGGCCCGGGCTCGTGGGGGTCGTCGCGGCGGCGGGGGAGGACGCGGAGGCGGCGCTGCGCCGGATCGCGCAGGAGATGGGCGGGTGGCCCGAGCGTCTGGAGATGGCGGTGACGCAGACCGACGCGGTGGTGCGGTGGTGCGATATCGCGCTGGTGTGCAGCGGGACGGTCTCCTTGCAGATCGCGAGGCAGCGGAAGGCCATGGTGCTGGTGTACCGGGCGAGCAAGCTGCTCTACCAGCTCGTGGGGCGGTGGATCGTGCGGACGCCCCATTTCACGCTGCCCAACCTCGTCGCGGGGCGGCGGGCGGTGCCCGAGTTCGTGCCTCACTTTGAGGGGCACGAGGCGATCACGCGGGAAGCCCGGAAGCTGCTGGACGACCCGGCGGTCCGCGCAGCGCAGGTCGAGGCGCTGGAGGAGATCACCGGGAAGTTCCGGGGGAAGAACGCGGCGGTCGCGGCGGCGGACCAGATCGAGCGGATCGCGGGGCTGAAGCCGGTCGGGGCGGTTGACGGGGACGCTGTCGGGGACGGGGCGGGCGAGGCGGCGTAGGGGCCTACGGGGGGTCTTGGGGGAGTTCCGAGATCGGGATCAGGGCGATGGTGCAGGCGGTGTTGCCGGCGCGGTCGGCGATGGGGGCGGTGCGGAGGAAGGGCGACCGGGCGTCGATCCCGTGGTCGAGGACGCGGTGGGTCGCGGTGACGAGGTCGCGCTCGACGGCGCCCGGGTCTGCGGTGAAGACGATGAGGGCGGCGTAGCGGGCCCCGAGCCCCGGGCAGCGGGCGAGCTTGGTGGCGTCGCCGACCGCGCCCGCGATGAGTTCCGAGGCGTAGGCGCCGTTGGGCGTGGGGACGCCTTGGCGGTAGACGATGGTGCCGGTGGTCTTGATCTCGAGCCAGGCGGCGTCGGCGGGGGTCGCGGCATCGGGGGGGCGGTGGGCGCTGGCGATGGTTTCCGCGGCGGGGGCGAAGAGGGTGGATCGGGCCTCGTCGAGGGCCATGCGCTCGCGGACGGGGTCGACGAGGGGGCCCAGGGTTCGGGCGGGGATGACGAGGTCGCAGCGCTCGCGGTCGCGTCGGTGGGGGGTGCCGCCGGGGTCGAGGGGGTAGAGCACCTCGCGGTGGGCGGTCCAGCCTGCATCGGAGAGGGCCTGGGCGAGGAGGGGATGGAGGGCGGTCTCGTCGAGGGCGTCGGGCCCGTGGTAGGCCTGTTCGAGGGTGGCCTCTGCGTCCGCGTGGGCGATGGCGTGCGCGAGGATGTCGGCGAGGTCCGAGGGGTCGATCAGCTCGGGGGGGTGGGGGCGATCGGTGTTGGGTTTGCACTCCGGGTCCACTTCGGGCATCATCCCCTCAATCAGAGACTTGGGGCAAGCCCGGACCCGGGAAGCGGGTCGGCCGGGCGGGCCCCTTTGGCCAGCATCGGGGACCACCACGCATGCAGCAACTCAACGATGTCATCAACACCCTCAACGGGATCTTGTTCAGCGACTACACGGTGTACGCGTTGCTGCTCACGGGGGTGGTCTTCACGATCTGGTCGGGGTTCGGGCAGTTCCGGGCCCTGACGCACGGGATCGGGGTCGTCCGGGGCAAGTACGACGACAAGAACGACGCGGGCGCGATCAACCACTTCCAGGCGTTGTCGGCGGCGCTCTCGGCGACGGTGGGGCTCGGGAACATCGCGGGCGTGGCGATCGCGGTGGCGCTGGGCGGGCCCGGGGCGGTGCTGTGGATGTGGGTGATCGGCTTCCTCGGGATGGCGATCAAGATGACCGAGGTCACCCAGTCGATGCTGTACCGGAACACCGACGACCCGGAGAACCCGCACGGCGGGCCGATGTTCGTGGTCAAGAAGGGGTTCACGGAGTGGGGGCTTAAGCCGCTCGGGACGGTGATCGGCGGGATCTTTGTGGTGACGCTGATCATCTCGGCGATCACGGGCGGGAACATGTTCCAGGCGTGGAACGTGGCGGACATCACCTTCACCTACTTCGGTGTGCCCCAGATTGTGACGGGCATCGTGCTGACGATCCTGGTGGGGCTGGTGATCATCGGGGGCATCAAGCGGATCGGCGCGGTGGCGGGGCGGATCGTGCCCTTCATGTGCGTCCTCTACATGCTGGCGGCGGGGTATGTCCTGATCGTGAATATCGGGCAGGTGCCCGACATGCTGGCGCTGATCGTGCGTTCGGGCCTGCCGACCTGGCTGGGCGGGGCGAACGCGGAGCCTGCGGGGGCGTTCCTGGGCGGGACCTTCGGCTATGCCGCGATCTGGGGGATCAAGCGGGCGCTCTTCAGCTCGGAAGCGGGGCAGGGGTCGAGCCCGATCGCGCATTCCGCTGCGAAGACGGACGAGCCGGTGCGCGAGGGCGTGGTGGCGGGGCTGGAGCCCTTCATCGACACGATCGTGGTGTGCACGCTGACCGCGCTCGTGATCCTGGCGAGCGGGGCGTACGACCGTGACGCGGAGTCGGGCTACCTCGCCAGCGAGGAGGTCCGCATCGTGCAGGCGGTCGACGCCCTTGGCCAGCCGATCGAGGACCTGTGGACGCTGCAGACGCCCCCTTTGCCCGAGATGACCGCGGAGGCCAAGAGGATCCGCGCCTCGGCCCCGCAGGAGGCGGGCTGGCGGAACGGCGAGACGATCTTCTTCGTCGTCGCTGCCGATCCGAACGAGGACACGGGGCGCGATCTTCGGAAGATCACCGGTTCGGTCTCGCAGACGGTGGACGGGGACTGGGCGGTCGCGTGGAGCACGCTCAGGAGCGAGACGGAGCCCCGCTTCCGGGAGGCGGCGGACGGCTCGCCTGACCTTGGCATCTATGGCGACTACGCGGGGGCATCGATGACCGCGTATGCCTTCGACCGGGTGACACCGGGGCTCGGGAAGTGGCTGGTCTCGATCGCGGCCTGGCTGTTCGCGATCTCGACGATGATCTCGTGGTCGTACTACGGCGAGCAGGGCGTGTACTACTTCTTCGGGACGCACGGGGAGAAGCTGGCGGGCCCGGCGGTCCTGATCTACAAGGTCATTTACTCGCTGCTGATTGTCGTGACCTGCGCTTTGGCGATGCCGGTCTTCGGGCCCGATGGCAACCGGGCGATCATCGGGACCGATGCCGAACTGGACATGTGGACCACGCTGGGCCTGGGCGTGATGCTCGTCGCGAACATCCCGATCATGTGGATCTTCGGCGCCAAGGCGATGGGGGCGTACCACGACTACTTCAAGCGGATGAAGTCGGGCGGTGATGACGCGCACCCGGCCCCGCCCCTGACGGACGTGGTCGAGGGGCGTGATGTGGAGTGATCGGGGTTGATGTGTGATTTGGGCGGGCCGGGCGTTTGCTCGGCCCGCTTTGTCTTTGGGGCAATGGGCAATGGGCAGTGGGGCAAACGGCAAACGGCACACGGCAAGCGGCAAACGGTGTTGGGCAGTGGGGGTGTTCGGGCACGGGCCTGCGGGGCGAGGTCCGTAGCGACGGGCGGGGATCGGCGTTCGTGGAGAAATCGCTGCGCGATGTCCACGGCACCCCTTGTTGCAGCCCGAAGCGCCGCTGCGCGGCGGTTCGGGGCACCGGGCACTACCCGCTGCGCGGATGGTGGCACCGGAGCGCCGGTTACCGCGGGGCGGTGGTGGGGGAGGGGCTTTCGACGCGGATGCGGTCGCGGAGGAGGTCCCACTCGAGGCGGGCGGCCCGCATGGCGGTTCCTCGTTCGCCCTCGAAGAGGGTGACAACATTGCCGGCGCCGGCGGTGGCGAAGGCGATGCCTCGTTCGGCGTCGTAGAGGACGCGGTCGGCGAGGAGCTCGCGGACGCCCGAGCGGAGCCAGGCGGCGCCGGAGGCGTCGAGGCTGGCGAGCTGGCCCTCGAGGCCGGCGGAGGAGGCGTTGCGCTCGCGGAAGACGATCGTCAGGCGCTCGGCTTCGAGCTCGGTGGTGGTCTCGTCGTCCGGGCGGACATGGACGAGCGCCACGCGACGGGCGAGGTCGGCGGTGGAGGTCTCGCGGTCGACGCTCATGGAGCCGAGCCACTCGACCAGCAGCCGGCCGGAGGCGTCGGCGTTCTCGCCTTCGGCGCCTTCAGCGTCGTCGTCCCGGTCGAGGCTGACGAGGCGTCCGGGGCCCGGGACTTCGAGGCGGTCCTCGTTGGGCAACACGCGGATGAGCTGGCCATCGACCGCGAGGACGCGGAGGAGCTCGCCCCGGTTGGCCTCATCGGTATCGCCCTGGGCGGGCGGGGCGTAGCGCCGGGCCTCGAGACGGGCGAAGCGGTCGTCCGCGGAGGAGCCGACCTCGGTGCCGTACGCGAGGATGGTGCGGACGCGGTCGCCTGTGGACCCGGCGAGGGGGTCGGCCGCCTCTGGTGTGCTCGCGCCGGCTTCGCTCGCGGGGAGGAGCTCCAAGACGACGCGCCGGGCGTCGATGCGGTCGACCGCGAGAGCGCCGTCGGGCTGCCCGGTGTGCAGTTCGCCCTCGACCCGGCCCGACGCGAGGGCCCGCCCCGCCCGGTCGTCGAAGGACATGAGGTCGGTCCAGGTGAGATCGAGGGTGCGCTTGGCGATGCCGGTGTCGACGGGGTTCATGGCCTCATCCGCGAGGCGGCCCGGGCCCGGGACGCGGACGGTGCGGGCCTGACCGTCGAGCTCGATGCGGTCGCCATTGATGACGCTGGTCGCTCGGGCGACATAGGCGTTGTCGCCGGTCAGGACCGCGGTCTCGGAGCGGGGCCGGGCCTCGAGGCGGTCGGCGCCGGCGGTGATGTCCCGCCCATCGCCGAACACGACATCCCCCTCCGCCTCGACCTCCGTGACGATGGTGCGCCCGGATTCGATCGCCAGAGCCGCGTCGAGCGTGCGGGACTTGATCGAGGCTCCCTGGGCGTCGCGCCCGTCGACGGCGCCGGTGACGAGGACGCGGGTGGGGGTGATGTCCTCCGCGTCGGTATCGAACCAGACGCGCATGTCGTCGCCCTTCAGTGTGCCCCCGCGCCCGTCGCGGGCGTCGGCCCGGGTGAGGCGGAGGCGGGCGAGGCGGAGGTCGGGGTCGTCGGCGCCCGGGTCAACCGGTTCCATCTCGACCGCGAGGGTGTCCCCGCGCAGTTCGCTCTGGTCGCCCACCGCGACGACGCGGCCTGCGAAGTCGGCCTGGCTGAGGCGGTCGGTCATCCGCCCGTCCTCGAGCTCGAAGGCGAAGTCCGCAGCGTCGGTCCAGCGGACGGCCCGGCGCCGGTCGGAGATCGGGTCGTCGCCCTCGTGGTCCTTGGCGTAGAGGATTCCGGGGCCCCGGACGGAGACGAGGCCGGTGTTCATCGCGACGCTGAGGCTGCTTACGCCCTCGATCCGCCCCGCGTCCGGGCTGTCGAGCCGGACGGTGCCGGCGGTGCCCGAGAGGAAGAGCTTCTGGGCGGAATCGCGGTACTCCAGGGCGACCGCGGTGCCCGTCGCGTTGGTGCCCGCGTCGGCGAACTCGACGAGCCCGGTGCGCTCCGAGGTGAAGCGGAGCGTGAGGTTCTCGCTGTTCAGGGGCTCGGGCGGGGCGGCGGTGTCGTCAAGGCTGTTGAGCCGGAGCTGGCCCGACCAGGTGAGGGTGACGGGGGCGGTGTCGTCGATGGTGCCGGAGGGCTCATCGGCCTGGGCGATCGCGGCGGCGATGAAGATGTCGAGGGGCGTGCCGGTCCAGGCGGCGGCGGCGGCGGTTTCGCGCGGGGGGAGCTTGCGGTCGATGAGGCGGACCCAGACATCGAGCCGGTCGGCGCGGATCTCGCGGTCGAGCTGCTTCGCGACGACCCCATCGAGGAAGACGGCGCGGTAGAGATCGATGGCGGGGGCGTCGGTTTCGGTGGGCTCGGGTCGGGTGGCCCGGTCGGTCTGCGTGCGGACGAAGGCGTGGGCGGTGGGGGCGGTGGGGGCGGTGGGGGCGGGCTCGGGGATGCGGGCTTCGGCGGTGCCCGGGGTGTAGACGAGCTTCTCGCCCCTTTCGACCTCGAGGAGGGTGATGCGCTGGCGGGCCTGGTTCAGGACGGCGCGGACATCGGTGCCCGCGAACTCGAGCTCGTCGCTCTCGACGAGCATCCGGCCCCGGGTCGAGAGCTCGCCCAGGCGGAGGTCGAAGCGGACGGGCTCGGAGAAGGTGGCGGTGAGCTCAGCGGTGTCGGACGCGGGGTCGGCCCGGCGGTCACCCGCCTGGCGGGGGAAGAGGCGGACGCGGACATCGCCCCGCAGCACGCCCTCCTCGGGCTGGTTCTGGCCCGGCGGGATGAAGAACCGGCCCTCCGCGGCTTCGATGTAGGCGGTGCGCCCGTCTTCCAAGAAGAGCCAGGCCCGGGGACGGACGACGTCGCGGTTGGACTGATCGATGGGCTCGAAGCTGTCCGCGAGGATCTCGCCCTCGAGCTTGGTGGGGTCGTCGCGGTCGACGAGCTGGATGTACATGCCCTGGGCGGTCTCGCCCTCCGCGTTCAGCAGCTCGGTGATGTCGGGGGGCGCATCCGCGTCGCTCGGGCCCTGGGCGGGGCCCGGCCCGGACCGCGTGGCGAAGAAGACGATCGCACCGACGACCGCGACGCCCAGGACGAGGGCGAGGACGAGGCCCAGGGTGCGGGTGGCGAGGCCCGGGCGGGAACAGGGGATCGCGTTTCGCGTCGAGGGGCGGGGCGCTGGGATCGGCATGGCGCGAGTCTAGGGAAGCGGGGGGCGGGGGGACCCGGTGGGGTGGACCGGTGGGGTGGGCCGGCCGGGTGAAGGGTGGGTTACCCGCTGACGAGCTTCATCGCGATGAGATCCTGGACATCGAGGAGGCCCACAGGCTTCCCGTCCGCATCGACGACCGGGATCTCGTCCTGGCGGTGCTCGCGGACCATGGCGACCGCGTCGCGGGCGAGGGCGGAGCTGGGGAGGGCCCTGGGGGAGCGGGTCATGACCTCGCCTATGGGCCTGTCGAGGGCGGCGGGGTGCTTCAGGAGGAGGCGGCGGAGGTCGGAGTCGGTGAAGATGCCGGCAAGGCGGCCGGTGGTGGCGTCGGCGACGAGCAGGGCCCCGGGACGCCGGACGACCTCGGACGCAACGCGGAGGGCCTCGGTGACGGTGTGGCCCGGGGTGACGAGGGGGAGGTTCTCGCCGGCGCGGAAGCGAAGGAGGTCGGTGACGGGGCGGAGCAGGCCCCCGAGCTGGCCCCCGGGGTGACGACGGGCGAAGTCGGTGTCGGTGAAGCGGAGGCGCCGGGCGACCGCGAGGGCGAGGGCGTCGCCCAGGGCCAGGGCGACGGTGGTGGAGCTGGTCGGGGCGGGCGGGGCGCCGTCGTGCCCATTGGTGCCGGCTTCGTGGGCGACCCCATCCTCGAGAATGGCGGCGGCGAGGCGGGCGAGGGTGTTCTCCCGGTTCTTCACGATCGCGATGATCGGGATGCCGTCCTGGCGGAGGGTGGCGGCGAGGGCGCAGACCTCCTCGGACTCGCCGGAGTGGCTCAGGCAGATCGCGACATCCTGCGGGCGGAACCGCCCCAGGTCCCCGTGGGCCGCTTCGGTGGGGTGGACGGAGTGGCTGACGACGCCCAGGGAACTGAGCGTGGCGGCGATTTTGGCGCCGATGAGCCCGCTTTTGCCCAGGCCCGAGACGAGGACGGTGCCGTGGGCCTTCTGACAGGCCTCGATGAGGTCGACCGCGAGGGCGAGATCGGGGCCGACGCGCTTGGCAGCGGCGCGGACCGCGTCGGCCTCCTCGATCAAGACGCGCCGGGCGAGGTCGACCTCTGGGGTGGAGGTGGCGGGGGAGGCGGAATGGTCGGGGTTGCGGGCCTCGGTCATGGGCATCGGGAGATCGTAGACTGCCCCCGTGAGCCCCGAGACTTCCGGACAATCCGCTGCGCGAGCCTCGACCCTGACCCCCGGCGCCGATCACCGCATCCGGTTGAGTGCCTTCGAGGGGCCGCTGGATTTGCTGCTGTTCCTGATCCGGCGGGATGAGGTGGACATCCACGACATTCCGATCGCGACGATCGCGGACCAGTACATGGCGACGCTGACGGACCTGGAGCGGGTGGATATCGAGCTCGCGGGCGAGTTTCTCGTGATGGCGGCGACGCTCATGGAGATCAAGAGCCGCGTGATCGCGATGGAGGGCGAGCAGAAGGAAGAGGTGGACGAGGCGGACGACCCGCGCCGCAGGGACGACGACCTCGACCCGCGGGCGGAACTGGTGCAGCAACTGCTCGAGTACCGCGCGTACCGCGAGGCGGCGGACGAACTGGACCGGCGCCGCGAGGAGTGGGCCAAGCGGTTCGCGGCGAGGCCCGCCGGCGTGTCGGCGGACGAGCTGCGGGCGGCGATGGAGGACGAGGAGGTCGAGCTCGAGGACCTGAGCCTGTCGGACCTGGCGGAGGCGTTCGCGCGGATCGCGGCGAGCGTGAACATGGACCGGCTGGGCGAGCACGAGGTGGTGTCGGACGACACGCCGATCGAGCTGCACGCGGAGGACCTGGTCGATCGCCTGCAACGCCGGGTGAACGAGCCCCTGCTCGGGCCCATGACGCTGCGCCAGGCGTTCGAGGGGCAGGCGCGGAGCGCGATGATCGGGCTGTTCCTGGCGATGCTGGACCTTGTGCGTCAGCGGCGGATTACTTTCCGCCAGGGGCAGGACGCGGAGGGGACGCGGGGGGAGATCGTGATCGAGTTGCGGCCCGAGCAGGACGCCCGGATGCCGGCGAACGACGAGTAGCGGGCCAACCCGGAGGACGACCATGGGCGGGGTGCGACGACTGGTTGGGGTGGCCGCGCTCGTGGCTCTCGCGCTCCCTGTGCGGGCGGGCGACCCGGATCTTGCGGCAGCGCGGATCGATCAGAGCGTGGTCGAGCGGTCGGCGCTCGACCGCGTGATCGCTCGGGACGACCCGGCGTTCGCCTGGTCGCACGCCGGGACCGCGCGCGAGGGCAATGTGCTGGTGCACACGCTGCGCCTGACGAGCCAGGCGTGGCGTGGGGCGGACGAGGTGTCGCACCCGGAGTGGACGCACTGGGTGCGGGTGGCGGTGCCCCGGAGGCGGGCGTCGGAGACGGCGCTGCTGGTGATCACCGGCGGGCGCCGGCGGGACCTGCCCTCGCAGGGGAACGCGGATGTCGCGGTGATGCTGGCCCGCCAGGCGGGGACGGTGGTCGCGATCGTTGACAACATCCCGAACCAGCCCCTTGAACTCCTGGGCGACGGGGCGCAGCGACGCGAGGACGACCTGATCGCGGAATCCTGGGTCATCGCGCGGCGCACAGACGACCCGAGCTGGGTGGTGCAGCACGCGATGGTGAAGTCAGCGGTGGCGGCGATGGACGCCGCGGAGAGGTTTCTCGCGAGCGAGGCTGGGGGAGAGCTGGAGGTCGACGGGTTTGTCGTGACGGGCGCCTCGAAGCGCGGGTGGACCACCTGGCTGACCGCGGTGGTGGATGATCGCGTCCGCGGGATCATCCCGATGGTGATCGACACCTTGAACCTGCCGGCGACGGTGCGGCACCACTGGGGGGCGTACGGCTTCTTCTCGCGGGCGATCGAGGACTACACCGAGCGAGGGCTCTTCCGCTGGATCGACGAACCGGCCTTCCGCGTGCTGCGGGAGCAGGTGGACGCGTACCTGTACCGCGACCGGCTGACGATGCCCAAGTTCCTGCTCAACGCGGCGGGGGACCAGTACTTTCTGCCCGACACGACGCGGTTCTATGTGCCGCAGCTGCCCGGGGAGACGCGCCTGCGGTTCGTCCCCAACGCGGACCACGGGATCGACAGCGATCCGAGCTCGATCCTGTCGGCGATCGCGTTCCACCAGGCGGTGTCGCGGGGCGTCGAGATCCCGGGGCTGGACTGGTCGATCGAGGACGAGGGCGGCGTGACGACGCTCCGCGTGACGCCCGGAGCCCCCGCGGCCTCGGTGACGCTGTGGACGGCGCATAACCCTGAGTCGCGGGACTTCCGCGTGGACGCGATCGGGCGGGCGTGGACGCCCACGGCGCTCGAGGACCGGGGCGACGGGGTGTATGTCGCGGAGATCGCGACGCCCGAGCGGGGCTTCGTCGCGGGGTTGGTCGAGGCGGTGATGCCGGTCGCGGGCGTGCCGCTGCCCCTCGTGTTTAGCACGGAGGTGGTGGTGCGGCCCGATGTGCTGCCCTTTGCCGGTGTGCCCATGGGCGAGCCGGCGCAGGCACGGGACTGAGTCAGCGGCGCCGGCGGCAGGCGACCAGGCCCGCGAGGCCCAGCGTGGCGGCGACGCCCGGCGTCGGGATCACGGTGAAGCCCGGCGAGCCGATGAAGGTGAAGTTGTCGATGCTGATGGTGCCGACGCCGGCGTTGCTGCTGATACCCGCGATGGGGAAAATCGTGCCGAGATTCCCGAAATTGTCCACGCGGTCTGCGAGAACCTCGCCGTTGACGCGGTAGCTGACCAGTCCGTCGCGCAGGAGGATCTCAAAGGTGTGGAAGCCCGTGGTGAGGTCCATATCGACGGAAGTACTTCCACCAGCGAAGTTATACACGAACCCGTCTCGAGAGATCACGAAGAGCCCGGAGTGTTGCCCGACGGAGAGCGAGGCGCTCCATGAGGATGTATCGCCGGTGTGGCGGATGTCGAACGACATGTAGTTGCCAAGGTCCCCTGTCGAGGGAAGCCACGGGTGGCTCGTCGAGAGCACCCCAAACCCGACGCTGCCGCGAGAAACCACTGTCAAGTTGAGCGAGCCGCCGTCGACGTTCCACGAGGATCCGCCGGTCGTCTCGATCGCGAGGGGCGGATCGTTCTGATCCGGGGCGATCGACCCGTCGTACTCGACGACGAACGGTGCGGCGGAAACGACACAACCGCAGAGGGAAAGCGCCCCTGCAAAGACAGACTTATACATGCGAATTCTCCTGCTCTCGCTCGACTCCTGGCGGAACGCTACCCGAGGCAGGAGAATCCTGCAAGCACGAATCCAGGGGTAATGACTGAAAAAGTTGACTCCTTGAAGAGCGTGGCCGGTAAAGCGGGCAAGCGGTGAGGGCTCAGCGGAGACGACCGACCCAGGCCGCGAAGTGCTCGCCCGGGACATAGGCGACCCGCTCCTCTTCGAGGGGGGCCTCGCAGAGGTCAAGGGCGGACGGGGCGTGCTGCTCTCCGCGGTGTGCCGATGGGGGAGCCGGCGCAGGCGCGGACCTGAGTCAGCGGCGCCGGCGCGAGGCGAACACGCCCGCGAGGCCCAGCGTCGCGATCGCGCCGGGGGTGGGGATGACGGTGAAGTCCGGGGCGGTGATGATGGTCGCGCGGTCGACGCTCATCGAGCCGGTGCCGGTGAGGGTGCTGCCGGTGCCATCTCCGATGAGGACGATTTTGTCGGTAACAAGCTCGCCGGCGGCAACGCGGTTCGCGAGCACCTGGCCGTTGACGCGGTAGCTGACTTCTCCGTTGAGAAGCAGGAACTCGAAGGTGTGGAAGGCCCGCGTGAGATCCATGTCGACGCGGAAAAACCCGGCGGCGGTGCCGTAGGTGAAGCCGTCGTGGTCAAAGTTGAATCTGGCGGCGTGGGTGCCGTCGTTGAGGTAAGTGCTCCACTCGGTGGCGTTGGTGCCCATTTTGACATCGACGGAGACATAGTTGCCCACGCTGTTGTCTGCGGGCAGCCATGGGTGGTTGTTCACCTCGCGGGCACCGAACCAGATGCCCCGGGAGGGCGCGGTGGTCATGTTGAGCGAGCCGCCGGTGGTGTTCCAGCTCGTGCCCCCGAAGACAATGAACTCGAAGGCGGGGCTGTTCAGGTTGGGGGCGATGGAGCCGTCGTACTCGACGGTGAACGGGGCGGCGATGGCGGCGGAGGTACAGAGGGCGATCGCGCCCGTGAAGACGGCCTGATGCATGGGGACTCTCCTTACTCTCGCTCGGTCTCTGGGCGCAAAGATAGCGGGATCAACGCCTTATCGCAAGGGTTGCCCCCGGGCCGCACGAGAAAGAAACGGAGCGGAGCCTGTCCGGGTCAAGGCGGGCAAACCGGGAGGATTCAGCCGAGTTTCGAGACCCAGGCGGCGAACTTGCCCAGGCCCCGCTCGATGTCGGCCTCGCTGCAGGCGAAGCTGATGCGGACATGGTGGCCCCCGCAGCCCCCGAAGTCCTCGCCCGGGACGAAGGCGACCTGTTCCTCTTCGAGGAGGGCCTCGCAGAGGTCGAGGGCGGACCCGATGGGCTTGCCCCCGGGCGTGATCATGCCGAAGAGGGCGGAGATATCGGGGAAGGCGTAGAACGCGCCGGTGGGGCGGGGGCACTGCACGCCATCGATCTTGCTGACGAGGTCGTGCGTGAGGGCGGCCCTCTTGGCGAAGGCGTCGCGCATGGTCTCGACAGAGGCGGCGACCTCGGGATTGGTCAGCGCGCACCGGATCGCGGGGTAGTTGAAGCTGGTGATGTTCGTCGTCATCTGGCCCTGCAGCGTGCCCATCGCCTTGATGAGCTTCTTGCCGAAGTCCCCGGGCATCGCGGCGTAGCCGATCCGCCAGCCGGTCATGGCGTACGCCTTGCTGAGCCCGTTCAGGGTGATCGTGCGGTGGGCGACCTCGGGGAGGGAGCCGATGGAGAAGTGGGGGATGCCCCCGTAGGCGATCTTCTCGTAGATCTCGTCGGAGAGGATGACGAGTTCGGGCGCGGTGCTCGACTTCTCCGCGACGACCTTGGCGAGGGCCCGGAGCTCCGCCTCGGTGTACATCGTGCCGCAGGGGTTGCTCGGGCTGTTCAGGATGAGCATGCGGGATCGGGGGGTGATGGCGGCCGCGAGCTGCTCGGGGGAGATCTTGAAGTCGGTCTCGGGCCCGCTGTCGATCTCGACGATCTTGGCGCCCGCCATCTCCGCGATGGGGCGGTAGCTGACCCAGGCAGGGACGGGGATCAGGACCTCCCAGGGCTGCTCACCGTCCGCCGGCTCGTCCAGCAGGCAGTGCATCGCGACGAAGAGGGCGTGCTTGCCCCCTGCGGAGATGGCGACATGGTCGCCGGTCAGCCCCGCGATCCCGTTCTCCGTCACGAGCTTGTTCGCGATCGCGGCCCGCGTGTCCATGTCGCCCAGCGTGGGCATGTATTTGGTCTGGCCTGCGCGCAGGGCCTCGATCGCGGCGTTCTTGATCGGGTCGGGTGTGTCAAAGTCGGGCTCGCCCGCGGCAAAGGCGAGGATGTCGGCGCCCTTGCGCTTCATTTCCTTGGCCCGGTTGGTGACGGCAACGGTGACGGAGGGCTTCAGGGCCCGGACCCGACGGGAGAGGCTGAGTTCGCTCATGCGCGAAGGCTATCGAGATCGCGGGCGGTGCGCGGGAGCTCCGGGCCGGGAGAAATGCCTTCCAGAGACCGAATCGGATGCCGGGCGGGTGGGCGTTCGTGGACCCCGACCGGCTTCCGGCCCTATCTTTGGGGACTGCCCACGGCCCCCGGCCCGAAGGCTCGACGGCGCCAAGGCTGTTGCCCAGCGTGGGCTGCAGCGGCGACCGAGACAGTGAAGACACGGAGATTGTGCGCATGCCGATGCCCGCAGAGGTCAAAAAAGAGACCATCGACAAGTTCGCCCGGACCGCCGGCGACACCGGCTCGCCCGAGGTGCAGATCGCGATCCTGACCGGTCGCATCCTGCAGGTGGCGACCCACCTCAAGGACAACAAGCAGGACAGGCACAACCGGCGCGGGCTCGTGCAGATGGTGGCCAAGCGGAACAAGCTTCTGCGCTACCTGAAGCGGACCAGGCCGGACAACTACCTGGCCACGATCCAGGCACTGGGCCTGCGTAAGTAAGACTCTTGGGGCCCGCGTCGGACACCTCCGACGCGGGCCTTTGTCGTTTCGGGCCACTGACCAGGAGCGGCAGTGGGCGCGGCGCAGACGGAGTTCTGCGTCGCGCCTTCTGCCCTTCCGTGCGAGGTGGACCCGCGTGCATCCCACGCCCGAGGCGGAACCCCCGCCAAGGGTCCACACAGGCCGATCCGTCCCCGCCCCGAATCTCCTCCGGGCGGGCCCGGCGGCATGGCTGTCGATCAACTCCGGCAGCCCGAAAGGTCAGAAGATCATGGCAAAATCGAACACCCCCCTCGTCGTCGAGAAGGAAATCGGCGGGCGCACGCTCCGCATCGAGACCGGCCAGGTCGCCAAGCTCGCGAGCGCCGCGGTCATCGTCACCTACGGGGGCACGGCCGTCCTCGCGACCGTCGTCCGGGCCGACCCGCGCCCGGGCCTCGACTTCTTCCCGATGCAGGTCGACTACCGCGAGAAGACCTCCGCAGCGGGCAAGTTCCCGGGGGGCTTCCGCAAGCGTGAGGGCGCCCCGAACGAGAAGGAAGTCCTCACCATGCGGATGATCGACCGCCCGATCCGTCCGCTCTTCCCCGAGGGCTTCATCGAGGAAGTCCAGATCCAGTGCTGGGTCATGAGCCACGACGGCGAGAACGACGCCGACGTCATCGCCGGCACCGCCGCCTCCGCGGCCCTCGCCATCTCCGACTGCCCCTTCGAGGGCCCGATCGCCACCGTCCGCGTCGGCCGGATCTTCAACGACGACGACACGGTCACCCACGTGATCAACCCGACCGTCTCGCAGCTCGAGTACTCCGACATCGACCTCGTGCTCTCGGGCCACAAGGACGGCCTGAACATGATCGAGGTCGGCGCCGCCGAGATCCCCGACGACGAGCTCATCGAGTGCATCAAGTTCGGCGAGGAGCAGATCCACGAGACCCTCGGGCTCATCGACGAGCTCGTCGCCAAGGTCGGCCAGGAGAAGCGCCTCGGTGACTTCCTGAACCTCGTTCCCGACGAGATCATGGCCAAGTGCCGCGAGGTCTGCGAGAAGGACCTCACCGAGGCCCGGCAGATCAAGGGCAAGCACGACCGGGGCGACAAGGTCCGCGCGCTCAAGAAGGCCTTCCTCGATAACCACTTCAAGGTCAACGAAACCGGCACCCCGGGCGAGTACGAGGCCAGCAAGAAGGCCCGCGCCCAGGCCGGCGAGGCCTTCCGCACCCTCGAGAAGAAGGTCACCCGCAAGCTCATCGTCGAGAAGGGCCTCCGCGCGGACGGACGCAAGTTCGACGAGATCCGCCCGCTCTACATGGAGGTCGGCAAGTTCGCCCGCACCCACGGGTCGTCGCTCTTCCAGCGGGGCGAGACCCAGAGCCTCGTCTCCTGCACCCTGGGCACCGGCAAGGACGAGCAGATCGTCGACGGCCTGCTCCCCGAGTACTCCAAGAAGTTCGTCCTGCACTACAACTTCCCGCCCTTCTGCGTCGGCGAGGCCGGACGCATCATGGGCCCGGGCCGGCGCGAGATCGGCCACGGCGCCCTCGCCGAGCGCTCGCTCATGGGCATCCTGCCCGACCCGTCGGACTTCCCCTACACGATGCGCCTCGTGAGCGACATCACCGAGTCGAACGGCTCGAGCTCGATGGCCTCCGTCTGCGGCGGCTGCCTCGCTCTGATGGACGCCGGCGTCCCCATCATCAACACCTGCGCCGGCATCTCCGTCGGCCGCTTCACCGATGAGAACGGCGAGAAGGAAGTCTTCGTCACCGACATCATCGGCGAGGAGGACTTCTTCGGCGACATGGACTTCAAGGTCTCCGGCACCGTCGACGGCATCACCGGCATCCAGCTCGACCTCAAGGCCCGGGGCCTCTCCGTCGCCCAGATCGAGAAGATCCTCGAGCAGGCCAAGAAGGGCCGCCTCGAGATCATCGAGCAGATCGAGGCGGTCATCCCCGCGCCCCGCGAGGACATCTCCGTCTTCGCCCCGCGCATGATCGAGATCAAGATCCACCCCGACAAGATCGGCAAGCTCATCGGCCCGGGCGGCAAGACCATCCGCGCCCTGCAGGACAAGTACGGGGTCAACATCGACGTCGACGACGACGGCACCGTCCTCGTCTCCAGCCCCAACGGCGAGATGATCAAGGACGCCCAGGCCGAGATCTCCGCCATCTGCGAGGAGATCAAGCCCGGGACCGTCTACAACGGAAAGGTCGTCTCCGTCAAGGACTTCGGCGCCTTCATCGAGATCGCGCCCGGCACCGACGGCATGTGCCACATCTCCGAGCTCGCCGATGGCTATGTCGAGAGCGTCACCGACATCGTCAAGGTCGGCGACCCCGTCAAGGTCAAGGTCATCCTCGTCGACGACCAGGGACGCATCAAGCTCAGCCGCAAGCAGGCCATCGAGGGCGAGGACCCCCTCGCCCCCAAGGGCGAGCGCAAGGGCTCCGAGAAGAAGTCGGGCGACAAGCCCTCCGGAGGCAAGCGCCGGGGCAAGAAGGAAGACGCCGAAACCGTCGGCGCCGCCGACTGATCCCATTTCGGGATCCCGCTGGGGGAACACAGCGGCCAACGCCGCGAGAACCCCGGACGGCGCAAAGACTTACCCAATGACGCGGCCCGTGGCGAAAGCCCCGGGCCGCGGTTCTTTCCTCCCTCACCCAAGCCGCACCACCATTTCATCCGGCCTGTTTTGTTGGGCGTGTTCTTGCATGCGCCCTTTCTTCTGGTAGATTGGGCAATCAAGCCGGAGGTTATACGGGCGTGCGGGGAGCGCACGCCCGGCTCACAGACCGCGTTCGCGGCGTTCCGAAGGCTCGCTGGGGGAGTGCCCCGTGCCCATCAGGCGCGGGTGTTCGAGTGCAGGGGAGAGTGCGTGGACCGCAACGGCGTCGCCGCCGTGCGGGGGCCCTTTGGTGAGCGTTCCTGGGGGCGGTACGGGGCCAGCGTGATCGGCCCATCCGTCACCCACCGACGCGGAAGGACCCGAGCCATGGTGAGCCCGACGGACTCCGGCAGCAGTCGCGACCAACTCGACGCCATCGAGGGCGAGGTGAAGTGGTTCGACCCTCGCAAGGGGTTCGGCTTCATCGTCGGGCCCGAGGGCCAGGACATCTTCGCCCACTACACCGTCATCGAGGGCGACGGGTTCCGCGTCCTCCGCGACGGGTGCAAGGTGAAGTACTCCGCAGAGCGCACCGACCGGGGCTGGAAGGCCACCCGCGTCGAGCGCGTGGAGGATGCCGAGCCCGAGGTCGTGGTCGCCCGCAGGGGCTACGCCCGCACGCCCAGGCGATGACGACCCGGCCCCGCGTTCAGCCGACCTGAAACGAGCCGCCCGCTCTCCCCAATGGTCCTCCCACCCGGAGGATTCACCGTGACCAGACTCGCCGCGTTTGCCTCGCTCGCGCTCTCGACCGTCATGCTCCTGGGCGGCTGCTCTTCCTACTCAAGCGCCGCCAGCAAGCACCGCGAACTGCGCACCTTCGTCCTCGACGCCCGCACCTTCGAAGCGATCGAGATCGAAACCGGCAAGGGGCGCATCGACATCGCCCCCCACGGGACCGACCTGCCCCGCTGGGCCCTCGCGGCCCTCAACAACGACGCGGAAGTCATCGCCGACCGGTCGCACGCGGACGAGGCGTCCGCGTTCATCATCGCGGTGGTGCAGTCGGACAGGAAGGCCCGTGTCACCGGGGCGACGCTCGAGCCCCGGGTGGAGGATCGCGTGCTCCGCCTCGAGGCTTCGTGGCCCTTCGCGATCTCCGATGACAAAGGAGATGGCGTCGAGTACGCGATACGCGTGCCCGCCGTCCACGCCCTGGCGCTCAAGAACGCGTTCGGAGACATCAAGGTGCACGACGCGACCGGCGTCTGCACGATCGACTCGGGCTTCGGAGACATCGAGCTGACCGCCCAGCACGCCCCCGTCGACGCGGGCACGGGCTTCGGCGACATCGAGGTCGGGTTCATGGGGCCCCACGCCGAGCGGTCGGCGCTCAAGACCGGCTTCGGCGATATCGAAGCGACCGGCGTCGCCGGCGCCCTCAGGGCCGACACCGGCTTCGGTGACATCCGCCTCACGCTGACCGACGACAACGAGGGCCCGATCGACGCCGACTCGGGCTTCGGCGATGTCCGGATCGAGGCGGGACCCGCCTTCGCCCAACGCGTCCGGACCGCGTCCGGCTTCGGCGATGCCAAGGTCGTCTCGAAGCAAGGCACCGACACGCCCAAGACCAGCCGCGCGACGACCGGCTTCGGCGATGCGGTGGTGACCATCCGCGAGCGGTGAGCCCGATCCCGCCGGCCTGCTGGCCGGGCCCGTACCCTTCGGGCATGTCGACGCTCACCACCCACCCGACGACCGACCCCATCGCCCACGCCCTCGAGCACCTGGGCGAGGGCCCCCTCACGCACGACGGGCTGCGGACGCACATCGACCCGCTCTTCTCCCGCGTTCTGCAGCGGGACGAGCTTTACCTCGCGAATCACTCGCTGGGTCGCCCCCTCGACCGCATGGCGGACGACATCAGGGAGGCACTCGACGCCTGGTACCGCGACATGGACGGCGCGTGGGGCCTGTGGATGGACCGCGTCGGGCACTACCGGGCGCTCATGGCAAAGCTCACCGGCGCCGCCCGCCCCGACGCGATCATCCCCAAGACCAGCGCAGGCCAGGCCCTCCGCACCGCCCTGGGCAGCCTGCCCACGACCCGCCCCCGCATCCTCGCCACCACCGGCGAGTTCGACTCCATCGAGATCATCCTGAAGGCCTGGCGCGACCGGGGCCGCGCCGAGGTCACCTTCGTCCCGCCCGGCGCGGACGGCCTCTTCCACGCCCATGATCTCATCGCGGAGCTCACGCCCGACATCGACGCGGTCGTCGTCAGCCAGGTGATCTACGCCAACGGGCAGATCATCGAGGGCCTGCCCGCGCTCATCGAGGCGGCCCACGCCCACGGCGCCATCGTCATCGTCGACACCTACCACAGCGCGGGCGCGATGCCGGTCGGCTTCGATGACCTCGGCGCCGACTTCGCGATCGGCGGGAATTACAAGTACACCCGGGGCGGCGCCGGCGCCGCCTGGCTCGCGGTCCACCCGCGCCACCTGCGCGACGGGGCCCACCCCGCGTCGGTCGACGGGCTCTTCCCCATGGACACCGGCTGGTTCGCCAAGGCCGACCCCTTCGACTGGTCCCGCCCCGAGGAGCCCCGGTTCGCTCCGGGTGGCGACGGATGGGTCGAGAGCACACCCCCGGTGCTGGCGTTCATCCAGGCGATCGCGGGGCTGGAGCTCACCGTCGGCCTCGGGGTCGAGCGCCTGCGGGCGTACAACCTGACCCAGCAGGACAGGCTCATCGCCGCTCTGC
>DAIQNV010000027.1:0-4426 GCA_036788215.1 Phycisphaerales bacterium
CGACCCTACCGCCCGATCTCCCCCCGCCGGCGCATGTGGCTGTACCGGCGCATCGAGTCCTCGATGATCGCGTGCGCGGGCTCGGCCGGCATGATGTCGTCGACCTCGACATCCTTGCCCTCGAGCTGCTTGTAGTCCTCGAAGAACCGCTTGAGCATCTTGAAGGTGTGGCGCGGGAACTGGCTCGCGGTGGTGTAGTCGGCGAACTCCGGGTCCTCGGTCAGGACCGCGATGATCTTGTGGTCCGGATCCCCGTCGTCGATCATCGTCATCATGCCCACCACCCGGGCGTCGCAGACGCACAGGGGCGGGATCCTCTCCGAGCAGAAGACCAGGATGTCGAGCGGGTCGTTGTCCTCCGCCATCGTCTGGGGCACGAACCCGTAGTTCGCCGGGTAGTAGACCGCGCTCGAGAGCACCCGGTCGAGCCGGAGCAGGCCCGTCGCCTTGTCCAGCTCGTACTTGTTGCTCGAGCCCTTCGGGATCTCGATGATCGCGCGGACATACTCGGGGAGGACGCGTCCCTTGACGCCCGGGGTGACATCGTGCCAGGGGTGGATCATGGCCCGAGGATAGGTCGGCGCCCGCGCCCCACGCCGCCCCACCGGGAGAAACGAACACCCCGGCGGGCCGCTTGGCCGGCCGGGGCGCGGGATACGGGGCCCCATGGCGGAGGGGCCCCGAGGCTTCCTTAGAGCGAGAACCGGCCGACCAGCCCCCGCAACTGCTCGGCGCGGCTCGCGAGCTGCGACGCCGCCGCGACCGCCTGTTCGGTCCCCTGGGCGGTCTGCCCGCTGCTCGCGTTCACCGTCTCGATCCGCCGGGCGATCTCGTTCGCCGCCACGCTCTGCTGCTCCGCTGCTGCAGCGATCGCCTGGATGACCTCCCGCACGGAGGAGGCGGAGCGGACGATGCCCCTGAGGCTCTCCCCCGCCTCGCTCGCGAGCCGGACGCCTTCGGCGACGTTGCCCGTCCCGAGGCTCATCCGCTCCACCGCTTGCGTCGTCTCCTCCTGGATCGCCCGGACGGACGCGGTGACCTCCTGCGTCGCGTGGGTCGTCCGCTCCGCCAGTCGCCGGACCTCGTCCGCCACCACCGCGAAACCGCGCCCGTGCTCGCCGGCGCGGGCCGCCTCGATCGCGGCGTTCAGTGCGAGGAGATTGGTCTGCTCCGCGATCTCGTTGATCGTGTCGATGATCGTCCCGATCTGCTCGCCCCGTTTGCCGAGCTCCTGCACGCTCGCGGCGCCGTCGCGGACCGCGCAGTTGATCGAGTTCATCGCCTCGATCGTCCGCTCGACCGTCTCTCCACCGACCTCCGCCGCGTCGCCCGACTGCTGGGCCGAGCTGACCGCCGACTCCGAACGCCCGGCGACCTCGGTGATGGAGGCGCTCATCTCCGAGACCGCGCCCGAGACCTGCTCCACCTCGCGCGACTGCTCCCGCACGGACCGCGACATCTCCTCGCTGCTCGAGGCGATCTCCGCCGCTGCCGCCGCGACGTCGTCGGAGCTCGCGGACACCTCGGAAATGACCTCCCGAAGCGAGACCGCCATCTTCGTCGCTGCCCGGGCGAGGACCCCGATCTCGTCCTTGCTCGCGACCTCGACCGACGCCTCGCGGAGGTCGCGCTCCGCGAGCCTTTCCACGAACGCCAGAACCCGGCGCAGGCCCCCGGTGATCTGGCGCGTCAGGAAGAACGCGATCGCGGCGCCCGCGACCACCACCGCCAGCGCCGTCAGCCCTCCGACCTTCACCATCGAGCTGAGCGCGCCCTCCGCCCGCTCCGCGGCCTCGTCCCGCGCCGCGGCCTGCGTCGCGGAGATCGACGACATGAGATCCTGTCCCCGGGCAGCGAGGGGCGTAATGACATCGAGACAGATCGTCTCCGACACGCAGTAGCCCGCCTTCGCACGGTCCTCCGCCGCTTCGATCAGCCCGCCCAGGAACCGCCCGCGCGTCTCGAGGTAGGTCTCGAAGTGCCGGGCCTGCTCACCTGTGAACGCGCCCGACATCGCCCTCAGGCGGGCGACCGAGGCCTCGCAGCCCGCGAGCCGGCGCTCGAGCTCGTCGAGCGCCTCGGGCGTGCCCGACGCCATGTAGGTCGACATCGCATCCCGGACCCTCAGGAGGTGCGTCTTCGCTTCCGTGATCCAGCGCACCAGTTGCTTGCGCCCCTCCCCGCCCTCGATCGCCATCTCCGCCGCGAGCACCGCGTCGATGTGGCTCAGCATCTGCTCCCCGATCGGCACCACGTTGGCGTAGTACCGGGTCCGGGAGGGGTAGTCCTCGGGCGTCCAGCGCACGTCCTCGACGCGCTGCTGGGCGACGCGCAGCTCCTCCATGACACCCCGCAGTTCCGACCAGTCCGAACGGGTCGGGGCGTCCCACGAGGCGCTGTAGCCCTCAAGCTCGCCCATGTAGCCATCGATCGCCTGCCACGCCTTCATCCGGTCCTGGGCCAAAGAGTCCAGCCTGAAGATCATGTGGGCCCGTTGCGCACTGAGAGCACGGTTCACCTGCGACTCCAGTTTCTCGCACAACTCCACCACCGGCACCCGCGTTCGGAGCACCTCGTAAACATGACGCTCCACGCCCTTTTCCTGGAACAGGAGGACAGTCGCCAGAGCGACCGTCATCACCATCAACGACCCGAATCCCACCCCCAGCTTCTGTCCGATGCGCATGTCCTGCCTCCCCTGTCACCAAGGCCCATCACATGGGGCCTTTACCCCCCTCCTCTCGACATCGGGGCCGCCCGTGCCGGGCCAAAACAGACATCAAGATCGCCATATGCGCTGCCCGGCCCACGGCACAATCCGCACAGCCCGCGCGGATCGCCTCAACCACCCCAGCAACGCGTCTTCCGCGACCTCGCTAGCCTCCCGCCATGCTGACCCTCGACTACGCCGGCTGCCTCGCGGACCGCATCGGAACCGAACACGGGATCGACCCCAGGCACCTCGCCAAGGACAGCCCCACCGCTGCCCGGGCCCGGGAGCTGACCGCCCGCCTCGACCAGACCCGGGGAACCGGCTGGGAACGCTGGCGCCTCCTCGCCCAGCCCGGCAACGAGGGCCTCCGCGACGCCCACGCGCAGGCGGTCAAAAAGTCCGCGGCGGGCCACGCCGGGCGCTGGGAGACGATGCTCGTCTTGGGTATCGGGGGCTCCGCCCTGGGCAATATCGCCCTTCAGGCCGCCCTCAACCCCCCCACCTGGAACCTGCTGAACAAGGACGGGCGGAACGGCGCCCCCCGCGTCTTCATCGTCGACAACGTCGACCCCGCCAACCTTGCCAGTGTCCTCGACCTCTGCGACCCCGAGACGACGCTCTTTAATGTCATCTCCAAGTCCGGGGAGACCGCGGAAACCGCGGCGCAGTTCATGATCGTCCGCGACCTCTTGCAGAAGGCGGTGGGCGAGAGAGCCCATGAGCACATCGTGGCGATCACCGACGCGGAGAAGGGCACGATGCGCAGCATCTGCGACGCGGGGGGCTACACCACCCTCCCGGTGCCCGAGGGCGTGGGCGGGCGGTTCTCGGTCCTCTCACCGGTCGGCCTCTTCAGCGCCGCGATGGCGGGCATCGACATCGACGCCCTCCTCGCCGGCGCCCACGAGATGGAGACCCGCTGCCGCGAGCCCGACCTCCACCAGAACCCCGCCGCCATGCTCGCGACGCTGCTCGTGCACCTGGGCACGGGCTGCTACCGCGAGAGTGAGGGACAAGCCAAGCCCAACCATGTCCTGATGCCCTACGCCAACAGCCTCTACCTGCTGGCCGACTGGTACCGCCAGCTCTGGGCCGAGAGCCTGGGCAAGGCCCACGACACGCAGGGCGACGAGGTCTTCGCGGGCTTCACCCCCATCAAGGCCCTGGGCACCACCGACCAGCACTCCCAGGTCCAGCTCTACCGCGAGGGCCCCAACGACAAGGTCATCGGCTTCCTCGAGGTCGAGTCCTTCGACCGCGACCTGACCATCCCCGCAGGCCTGGGCGTCGAGGCCCTGAGCTACCTCGAGGGCCAGCCCATGAGCAAGCTCCTGAACGCGGAGAAGCGGGCCACCGAGTACGCCCTCGTCGAGTCCAAGCGCCCCCACTACACGATCAAGTTCCCGCGGATCGACGCGGAGCATGTGGGCCAGTTCATCATGCTCTGGCAGGTCGCGACCGCCTACGCGGGGCTGATGCTGAATATCGACGCGTACGACCAGCCGGCGGTGGAGACGGGGAAGAAGGCGACCTTCGGGCTGATGGGGAGGCAGGGGTACGCGGAGTGGCTGGGGAAGGTGGATGGGGCGCTGACGAACACGGGCTCCGTTGTCTAGATCCACGGCCCGCACCCGGTGCCACTGACCTGGCTCTGCAGGTCAGTGCTCCCCAAACCCAACCTCCGAACCACACTGACCCGCAAAGCCGGGTCAG
>DAIQNV010000027.1:4526-5773 GCA_036788215.1 Phycisphaerales bacterium
CCGTCTACCGTCCCCCCGCGATGACCAAGCGCCCGCCCGACACCCAGCACGCCAGCGCCGTCGGCCCACCGCCGCCCCCGCCGGCGGTCATCGCCTCCCGCGAAGCCTTCATCACCGAGCTCGGGGCGGCGCTCCACGCCGCGGGCACGCCCGCCCACCGGCTCGAGGACATGCTCATCAGCATCGCGAGCCAGCTCGGCATGAAGGCCCAGTTCTTCGGCACGCCCACCAGCATCACCGCCGGCTTCGGCGAGCTCGAGGACCAGCGCGTCGTCCTCATCCGCGTCCAGCCCGGCGAACCCAACCTCGAGCGCCTCGACGCCCTCGACCGGCTCGCGGGCTCCGTCGCCCGGGGCGACACCGGCATCGCCGACGCCCGCGCCCGCCTCCGCGAGATCACCACCGCCAAGCGCCGCTACCCGGGCTTCCTCGAGCCCTTCGCCTTCTCGCTCGCCTCAGCCGCGATCTGCGTCTTCTTCAAGGGCTCGTACGCCGACATCGCCGCCGCGTCGATCGTGGGTTTGCTCGTGGGCACCTTCGCCCTCATCGCCAGCAAGAACCGGGGGCTCGGCCGGCTCATGGAGTTCGCCGCGGGGCTCGTCGCCGCCGCCGCAGCGCTCGCGCTCGCCTCGGTCATCCCGGGCGTCACCAGCAAGACGGTGATGATCTCGGGCATCATCGTCTTCGTTCCCGGGCTCACGCTCACGCTCGCGGTCAACGAGCTCGCGACGCGCCACCTCGTCTCGGGCACCGCGCGGTTCAGCTACGCGCTGATGATCCTGGTCTCGATCCTCTTCGGCGCCGCGGTGGGCCTGCAGTTCGACCAGTTCCTGCCCATCGCCGACACGCCCACCGTCACCCGCCCCGCCCCCGACTGGCTGGTCTGGGTCGCGCTGCTCGTCATCCCGCAGACGCTCCTCGTCCTCTTCCGCGCCCACCCGCGCGATGCCTGGCTCATCACGCTCGCCTCCGCTGCTGCGTTCCTCGGCGCCCGCGCCGGAGCCGCCCTGCTGGGCCCCGAGCTCGGCGCCTCCGTCGGCGCCTTCGCGCTG
This sequence comes from Phycisphaerales bacterium, assembly GCA_036788215.1. Lineage (GTDB taxonomy): Bacteria > Planctomycetota > Phycisphaerae > Phycisphaerales > UBA1924 > DAIQNV01. Next base: position 5,579 of record DAIQNV010000027.1, read on the forward strand.
GGCATCCTCGCCAATGGCTGGGCCCGCCTCGCCCGCCGCCCCGCCGCGATCCCCACGATCCCGGGCCTCATGGTCCTGGTCCCGGGCGCCGTGGGCTTCCGGTCGCTCACGGCGCTGCTCGAGCAGGACACCGCGGGGGGCGTCGCGACCGCCTTCAGCATGATCCTCGTCGCCGCCAGCATCGTCGCGGGCCTC
>DAIQNV010000027.1:5873-29077 GCA_036788215.1 Phycisphaerales bacterium
CCGCTCCGCACCACCCGGTTCTCCGGGCTCACCAGGAAGCACATCACCTCCGCCAGCTCTTCGACCTTGGGCCACTTCTCGTGGTCTGCGTCGGGCATCCCCTTCCGGTTCGCGGGCGTGTCGATGATCGAGGGCGCGACCGCGTTCACCAGGATCCCCTCCCCCGCCACCTCCTTCCCGAGTCCCACGCTCATCGCCGCCACCGCCGCCTTGCTGGCTGCGTACGCCACCATCCCGCCCCCCTGCTCCTGCTCGAGCGCGGGGCGGGCCGCGACGTTCACGATCCGCCCGCCCTTGCCCGCCTTCTTCATCGCCCGGACCGCTTCCCGGCAGCACAGGTAGGTGCTCTGCGTGTTCATCGAGAGCATCTTCGCGATCACCCCGGGGTCACCCTCGTCGATCGCCCCCATCGCGAACCCCCCCGCGACGTGCACGCTCCCCCAGAGCCCGCCCCCCCATGCCGAGGCCTCGCTGAAGAACGTCTCCGTCGCCCCCGCGTTCGAGAGGTCGATCCCCGTCCGCACCAGCACCTTCCCCGCCCCCTCATCCAGCCACCCCTCCGGCTCAGAATCCGAGAACTCGGGCACCGCAACCTGCGCCCCCTCGCGCAACAACCGCCGGACCACCGCGGTCCCGAGCGCCCCCGTCCCCCCGGTCACCACCACTGTCCGCCCGCTGAAGCGATCCATCGCACCCTCCGATCAGCCATAAACTCCACCGGTCCCCACACGCAGGAGACGACCATGCCTCTCTATGAGTATGTCTGCGAGCAGGACGGCGAGGTCATCGAGCTCCGCCGACCCATGGCCCAGGCCGACGACCCCGTCGAAGATCCCCAGAATCAGGGTCGCTCGTTCACCCGCAAGCTCTCGGCATTCGCGGCGCGGTCCGCCGACGCTTCCCGCTCGGTGCCCCTCCCCACTTCCGGTTGCCCGTGCGGGAACCCCGCCGGACCCTGCTCCAGGCCCTAGCCCGGGAGAGGCCGATCCCATTGGCACGCCGTTTGGTGTGCTCTCTTTGCCTCGGCCTGCGGAGCGGGCCCTCGGAACCACCCGATCCGGGTGGATCCAGAGGCGGGAGCAGGGTCATGAACTACGGCATCGCCATCTCCGCGTCCGCCCTCTTCACAAGCCTTTATAGAACCGACGCTCTCGCGAACAACCTCGCGAACATCAACACGACGGGCTTCAAGCCCGACATGGTCTTCACCCAGCAGCGCGACCCCGCCCGCATCGAGGATGGGGTCCTGCACCTCCCGAGCAACCGGCTGCTCGAGCAGCTCGGCGCGGGCATCCAGATCGCTCCCAACCGCGTCGACTTCGGCCAGGGCGAACTTGAGAACACCGGCAACACGCTCGACTTCGCCCTGCAGGGCGACGGCTTCTTCGTCGTCCGCGCCGCCGCCGACTCCGCCACCGACAAGGTCATGCTCACCCGCGACGGCCGGATGGAGCTCGACTCGAATGGCCGGCTCGTCAACGCCTCGACCGGCCTGCCCGTCCTCGACATCACCAACCTGCCCATCGTCCTCGACCCCCGGCGGTCGGTGGAGGTCGCCACCGATGGCGTTATCCGCCAGAACGGCGAGCTCGTCGCCCGCATGCAGGTCATCGACGTGACCGACCGCACGCAGCTCGAGAAGCAGCAAGACGCGATGTTCCTGCCCTCCGCAGCGGCGTACGCCGCGCGCCGGCCCGCGGACGGTCGCGTGCAACAGGGCATGCTCGAGGGCGCCGCGGTCAACCCCATCAGCGCGATGATGCAGGCGACGAGCGCCGCGAAGTCGGTCGGCTCGGCGACGCGGCTGATCGACATGCAGGACCGCATGATGGAACGTGCGATCAACACACTCGGACGCACCGCCTAACCCCCCCCCGGAGACGCCTGAATGGCCAGCATCGCCCTCGAAAGCGCCGCGTCGGGACTCAACGCTCTGAACACGCGTCTGGATGTCATCGCCAACAACATTGCCAACTCCAACACCGTGGGCTACAAGGCGAGCCGGGCCAACTTCCAGGACCTCGTGTACATCGAACGCTCGCTTCCGGGCGTCGAGAACGCCAACGGGGACCAGCGCCCCACCGGCACCTACGTGGGCCTGGGCGTCCGCGTCTCGGGCACGCAGGTCAGCTTCCGCCAGGGGGCCCCGCTGACCACGGACAACAAGCTCGACCTGCTCATCGACGGGCCCGGGTTCTTCCAGGTCAATGTCGACGACGCGGTCGGCGGCGGGACCGCCTACACCCGCGCCGGCAACTTCACGCTGAACGCCGAGGGCGAGATCGTGCTCGCCAACGACCAGGGCCGTCGTCTCACGCCCGTCATCGCGCTCGACGAGGATGTGATCAACATCGAGATCGACCAGAACGGGCGTGTCTTCGTCCTGAGGCCCGGGCAGACCGAACTCGAGGAGGTCGGGCAGCTCCAGATCGCCACATTCATGAACCCCGCGGGCCTCCGCCAGATCGGCGAGAACCTCTTCGTCGAGAGCCCCGCTTCCGGGGCGGCCCTCCTGGGCGAGCCCGGCACCGACGCACGCGGGCGCATCCGCCAGGGCCAGCTCGAGGGCGCCAACGTCGACCCGACACGCGAGCTCATCGAGCTCATCCGCACCCAGCGGGCCTTCGAGATGAACTCGCAGACGATCCGGGCCGCGGACGAGGCCCTGCAGCAGATCGGCCAGCTCCGCCGGTAAGTCGACCACTGGAAAGGCCCCGGCATGATCGCCGCCCTGCTTATCTCGCTCGCGCTCGCATCTGCCCCGGAGCGCCCCGCCCTCGCGTTGCCCGACGCGCCGGCGCCCTCCCGGGCGCCCGGGCTCCAGGCTTCCGGGCTCACAACGATCACGCTCCGGACCGCGGTCCGCTTCGCCGAGGCCCCGACCCCCGTCCGCCTCGCGGACTGCGCCGTCATCGAGGGCCCCTTGGCGGAGACGCTCGGCGCGATCGAGCTCGCGCCCTCGCTCGATGCCCTGCCGACCCGCCCGGGGGGCTGGCGCACGCTGGAAGCGGGCACCGTGCGCGCCGCGCTGGAGGCGGACGCGTCGCTCAACCTGGGCCGGATCGCCCTGCACGGCGCCCAGACCCACCTCCACGCCGGCCTCACCCGCGATCCACAGGACACCAAGGCCTCCGAGCCCGCGGCGCCGAGCGCGCCGGTCGGGGGCACCGTCGAAGCCCACCTGCTCGCCCGTCTACGGTCGGTGCTGGCGGTGGGACGGGATGACATGCGGGTCTGGTTCGACCCGAGGGACCGAGATCTCCTGAAGACGCCGGTCGCGGGACGCACCGTCGAGATCCGCCCCGCGGGCCTTTCGGAGCGGATGCCCATGGCGGTCACCGTCTACGAGCGCGACCGCGTGGTCGCGTCGGGCACCGTGACCGCCCGGGTCCGCGTGAAGCGGGCGGTCCTGGTGACCTCCGCCGGCGTCTCGCGTGGCGAGGTGATCTCAGGCACCAACACCACGGCGCAAACCCTTTGGCTGCCGCCGGATGCGCGGCCCGCCCCCCGCGCGGAGGCGCACGGTGCCGTCGCCCGTTCGAACCTCCTCCCGGGGCGTCCCGTCGAGGTCGACAACCTGGAGAGCCCGAACGCTGCCAAGCGGGGGGACCGGATCATGGTCCACGCGGTGGGCCGGGGGGTCGTGGTGCGGATGCCCGGGCGGGTGAAGGCGGATGCGCGGGTGGGCGAAACGGTGCAGGTGGAATTGATCGGGTCGCGGGAGGTCGTCACCGCCCGGATGGACGGGCCGGGCCGGGCTGTCCTGGTGGTCGAGGCGGCGTCCCCGGAAGCGGTGAACCCGGCGGGGCCGCCGAGGGCGCGTCCCGAGTCAGGGGGGGACAAGTGATGAAAACGCGCGTGTGGATCGTGACGGCAGTTTTCGCGGGTACCGGCGGGGTTCAGGCGTGGGGGCAGAGCCTGTTCCTGCAGCCATCTGAGTTCATCGGGGACACGCCCCCGGACGTGCCCCCCGGGCTGGCGTCGAACAGCATGTTCTTCGTGCAGCCTCCGCAGCCCCGGAAGTTCGCGGCTCACGACATCGTGCATGTCATCATCAACGAGACGAGCAGCGCGACGAGTTCGCAGAGCCTGGAGACCACGAAGGAGACGACGCTGGAGAACCAGCTCAACTCGATCGTGGACCCGCTGATGCTGCTGCAGCTCCGGCTCCAGTCGGCGAACACGCAGAACCTGACGATCGCGGACCTGGAGGCGACGAACGAGTTTGCGGGCGATGGGTCGTACGACCGCCAGGACCGGCTGTCGGCCCGCATCGCGGCGGAGATCGTGGACGTGAAGCCCAACGGGACGCTGATCCTGCGGGCCCGCAAGACGGTGGGCACGGACGAGGAGACGCGGACCATCACGCTCACGGGGACCGCCCGGACCGAGGACGTGACCGACCAGAACACGGTGCTCTCGAGCCAGCTCGCCGACCTGGTCGTGGCGGTCGAGAACGACGGCGAGGTCCGCAAGGCGGCGAAGAAGGGCATCATCACGAGGGCGATCGAGTTCCTGTTCAACTTCTGAGGGGTTTGGGGCCTGGCGTCTTGCGTTCGTGGTCGAGCTCGCTGGCGCTCGCGAGACCACGGCACCCGACGACGCCAGGGCACCCGGATCAGTGTTCTTTCAGCACGCTCGCTCACGCTCGGGGCTCCATTTGGGTGGGGCCCCCGTTTGTTTTTGGGGGGGTTCGTTGTTGGCACGGGGGTTGCGATCCGGGCCTGCATGATGCGAGCCTTCTTTGCGGTTGTTGCGCTGTTGGTCGTGAGTTCCGCCCCCGCGAGCACGGTGCGGGATGTCGCCCGGCTCCAGGGCGAGGGCGAGAGCGTCCTGCAGGGCCTGGGGCTCGTGCTGGGCCTGAACGGGACCGGGGACGGGGGACGCGAATTGACGCTCGCCCGGCCCCTCGCCGAGCTGCTGCGGCGCAACGGCAACCCGGTGGCGAGTCTTGAAGAACTGGGCAACACCCGCGCCGCGGCGCTCGTCATGGTGACCTGCACCATCCCCCGGACCGGCGCCCGGGTCGACGACGCCTTCGATGTGCGGGTCTCGGTCATTAACGCGGCTTCCAGCCTGGCGGGGGGCGAGCTCTACGTGGCCCCCCTGACCGCGGCGGTGCCCGGGGGCGAGCTCTTCGCCTTCGCGCAGGGGAGCCTGGTCGTCGAGGACCCGGAGAACCCGACGACCGCGAAGATCCCGGGCGGGGCCCGGATCGTGCGGGATATCCAGACGACGCCCCCGATCGCGGGCGGGTTCGACCTCATCATCGACACGCCCTACGCGGGCTGGACCGCCTCGGCGCACATCGCGCAGCAGATCAACGACGCGTACTTCCTGACGACCGACCCGCTGGCGGACCCGATCGCGCGGGCGGTGGGCCCCAGGACCGTCCGCGTGCGCGTGCCCCAGGTGGAGCAGGCGCTCCCCGCGGCCTTCGTGGGCGATGTGCTGGCGACGGATGTGATCCCGGCCAGGCTGGGCGTGCCAGCGCAGGTCGTCGCGAACACGCGGACGGGCGCGATCGTGGTGCACGGGGAGGTGGAGATCAGCCCCGCGGTGATCACGCACAAGGACCTGGTGATCACGACGACGCTCCCGCCCCCGGTGGCCCTGCCCGAGGCACCCCTGATCGAGCGGTCGCGCTGGGCGGCTGTGGGCACCGGGGCGAACATGCCCGCGACGACGCGCGTGGAGGACCTGCTGGCGGCCCTGAAGCGCCTGGACGTGCAGGCGACGGACCAGATCCACATCCTGAAGATGCTGCGCGACGCGGGGAAGCTGCACGGGAAGCTGATCATCGATGGGGCGGGGGGCTGAGCCATGGCGAGCGACTCCCTTCTGGATGGTGCGACCTCCTCGACCGGGACCGTCTTCGGGCGCTTCGGCGGGGGCGATGGCTTCCGGGTGTCGGGCTCGGCCCTCTCGGGACGGCAGCGCGACTTCGCGACGGTGCTCGGGACCGAGCAGCGGCGCGTGGACGCAGCGAAGCTGACGCCCGAGCAGGAAGCCCTGGAAGCCGCGGAGAGCCTGGTGGCGATCGCGCTGGTGCAGCCCCTGCTGGCGGCGGCCCGGGAGTCGAGCGATGCCGCGGAGCCCTTCGCGCCCACGGAAGCGGAGAAGCGGTTCGGCTCGTTCATCGACGCGGACCGCGCGAGGCAGATGGTCCGCTCGGGTCGGTTCGGGATCGTGGATCGATTGGCACGGGATCTGCTGCAGCAGACGCGGGCGCTCGACGCCCGGGACGCGATGGCGCCGACGGTGGAACCCGTCGAGCGTGAGAAGGGAATGCTGGATGCACACCTTTAGCCTGAAGACGAGCCCTGACCTGTGGGCGGAGCTGCCCGGGCTGCTCGACCGGATGATCGCGGCGCACGAGGGGTGGCTCCTGGCGCTCGCGGATCACAAGGCGGCGATCGGCCAGGCGAACACGAAGGCGATCGCGGTCGCAGTGGAGCGGGAGCGGGGCTTCGCGGAACTGGTGCAGACGCTCGAGAACGAGCGGCGCGAGCTCCTCGGGATCCCCCTCGCGTTGAAGACCGCGCAGGGGCCGACGATCACCGAACTGGCGCGGACGCGGGCTGCGTCGGAGCGGGACGCACTCCTGGAGCGGGCGACCAGGCTCAAGGCGCTGATCGAGAAGGTGCGGCGTGAGCAGTCGATCGTGCGCGAGGCGAGCGCGAGCGTCCTCGGGCACATGCGGGGGCTGATGGCGCACCTGGCGAGCCGGCTGAGCCACGCGGGGACCTACGGGGCGGGCGGACGGGTGGAGGCGGGGCCCTGCGTGGTCTCGGGCCTGGACATCCGGCAGTGAGCGGGAGCACGCGATGAGTCTGACGACAACGATGCAGATCGGTCGCTCGGCGTTGATCGCGAGCCAGGTGGGCATCCAGCTCACGGGTAACAACCTCGCGAACGCCGCGACGCCGGGCTATTCGAGGCAGAACCTGCTCCTGAACCCTTCTCAGGGGCAGAACCTGGGGCGTTATGTCCTGGGGCGCGGGGTGGACATCGCGGGGGTGCGTCGCCAGGTGGACGAGGCGCTGCAGGAGCGCCTGCGTTCGAGTATCGCGGACCAGTCGGGCGCGCAGCAGGCGTACTCGGTCCTGACGCAGCTCGAGACGGTGATGGGCGAGCTGACGGGCTTCGACCTGTCGACGGAGCTCGGGAAGTTCTTCAACACCTGGTCGGACGCGACGAACCTGCTGCAGGCCGAAGGTGTGATCGTGGAGCAGGGCGACAAGATCGCCCAGTTCGTGCGCTCGCTGCGGACGGAGCTGGCGAGGCTCCGGGGGCAGGTGGAGAACCAGATCGACGCGCGGGTCTCGCGGGCGAACGACCTCCTCGACGAGGTGGCGACGCTGAACCGGTCGATCGCGTCGATCGAGCTCTCGGGCGCGGGCGCCAACGACATGCGGGACCGACGCGACGAGCTGATGAACGAACTCAGCACGCTGATGGACGTCTCGCTCGTGGAGAGCGGCGCCGGGGCGGCGGACGTGCTGGTCGGGTCGATACCGGTCGTGCTCGGGGGCACAAACCGGGGGCTGACGATCGAGCGCGTGGCGGAGGGGAACCGACTGACGGCGCGGGTCCGCGTCGGCGCCGACGGGTCGCAACTCGACATCACCGGCGGGCAGATCGGCGGGCTGCTCTCGAGCCGAGACGGGACGATCGACGACTCGATCGACCGTCTGGACGACCTGGCGGTGCAGCTGATCTTCCAGGTGAACCGCCTGCACTCGACCGGCGCGAACCAGGGCGGGCGGACGCTGGACCGCTCGACCCTGACTATCCCTGTCGAGGACCGGACGCTCTCGCTGAACAACCCCTTGAACAGCACCTTCGCGTCGCTGCCCTTCGAGGTGAAGAACGGCGGGTTCCTCGTCAACGTGACGAACAGCGCGACGGGCGCGAGCACGCAGCGCCGGATCGACATCGACCTCGACGGGCTGACCGACGCCGGGACCGCGGGCTTCGGGGACGACACCTCGGCCCAGGACATCGTGGACCAGCTCGACGCGATCCCCGGGGTGAGCGCGTCATTCGACTCCGAGGGGCGCCTGCGGATCACCGCGGACCCCGGGTTCAGCTTCAACTTCGAGCAGGACAGCGCGGGGGCGCTCGCGGTGATGGGCGTGAACGCCTTCTTCACCGGGACGGGCTCGTCGGACATGGCGGTGCTCCGGGACCTGATCGACGACCCGACGAGGCTCTCGGTGGGGCGGTACGAGAACGGCGCGTTCGTCGAGAACGGGACGGCGCTGGCCCTGGTGGGCCTGCAGGAGACCGGGCTCGCGGCGCTGCAGGGACGGTCGTTCAACGACAGCTGGCGCGACGCGTCCTACGCGGTCGCGGTCAAGGCGTCGTCGGCGGAGACTCAGGCGGCTTCGGACTCGCTCGTGCGTGAGAACCTCGAGGCGCAGCGGGCGGGGGTGTCCGGGGTCTCGACGGACGAGGAATCGATCAACCTGATCACCTACCAGCGCCAGTACCAGGGCGCGGCGCGGCTCATCAGCATCGCCGACGAGCTGATGCAGACGCTCTTGAGCGTGATCTGAGGGGGCGGACGATGTCGAGCTTCATTCCCGGCCTTTCGCGTGTGCCCGACATGATCATTCGGCGGTCGAGCCTCAACTCGATCACGCGGGTCAGCTCGGAACTCTTCGGCGTGCAGGACCAGCTCGCGACGGGCCGGGCGTTCAGCCGGCCCAGCCAGGACGCGGTCCGTGCCGCGGCGATCGCGGGTCTGGACGACAACCTGTCGCGCTCGGCGCAAAGGATGCGCAATCTCCAGGTGTCCGAGGGGGCGTTGAATGTGCTCGATTCGGCGCTCGGGGAGGCGACGACGCTGGCCCAGGAGGCCCGGTCGCTGGCGCTCGCGCAGCTTTCTGCGGGCGCGGATCCTGCCGAGCGGGCGGCGCAGGCGACGGTCGTGGACTCGATGATCGAGAGCCTGCTCCGGATCGCGAACCGCGAGAGCCTCGTGGGCTACATCTTCGGCGGGACCGAGCCCGGGAAGGCGCCGATCGAGGAATTCAACGGGGCCTTCCGGTTCGCGGGCGGGATCGGGCAGGGCCTGACGCCCGACCTGGCGGCCGGGCGCTCGATCCCGGTGACGCTGGGCGCCGCGAACGCGGTGGGCGCGATCTCGGGGCGGGTGAAGGGCGCGGTGGACCTGAACCCCGCCCTGACCGAGGACACGCGCCTGTCGGATCTGCGCGGGGCCCGGAACGTGGGGATCTCGGACGGCTCGGTCGAGGTCGACCTCGGGAACGGGGAACGAGTGAGCGTTGACCTCTCGGACTCGGAAACGATCGGGGACGTGACCGACCGGATCGAGGCGGCGATCCGCGAGTACGAGAGCCTGAACTCGGTGACGATCCTCGGGCCCGGGGGCGTAGGGATCCTGGGCGAGGCGATCACGGTCGACGCGGTGGCGCCGCTCGAGTTCGCGGATGTGCAGGGCGGGACGACCGGGCGGGACCTGGGCCTGGTGACCGACCCCGCGGCGCCCTTCGAGCCGGCGAGCGTGATCGGCGTGGACCTGCAGCCCAGGGTGACGCTGCGGACGCCCGTCAACGCGCTGCAGTCGCTGACGGGGACGCTCGGGACGATCACGGTCTCGAACAACGGGCTGACCCGCACCGTCGACCTGTCGGGCGCGGAGACGGTCGGGGACATCAAGTCCGCGATCGAGAGCCTGAACATGGGGGTGCGGGTCCTGGTGTCGGACGACGGGACCGCGATGAACATCGTCTCGGAGCTGTCGACCCCCTCGGACCGGGCCCTGTCGATCTCGGAATCGGGGGACGGGACGCTGACCGCGACCGCGCTGGGCATCCGGTCGCTGAGCCGGGAGACCGCGATCGCGGACTTCAACTTCGGCAAGGGCGTCGAGGTCCTGAGCAACAACGCGACGCCGGGGCTGGATGTCGACTTCGAGATCGTGCTGGGGGACGGGTTCGAGATCCCGATCGACCTTTCGCCCGCCGACCTGACGACGGCGGGGTCGGTGATCGACTCCATCAACGCGCAGATCAACGCGGCCCTGACCGCTGCGGGGCGCCCGACGACGGACGCGGAGGTGGGGCTGATGGACGGGCCGAACGGCCTGACGGTGCTGCAGGACCCCGCGATCGGGGGGGCGGTGACGATCGACCAGCGGAACAACAGCCCCGCGGCGATCCAGCTGGGCCTCCTGGGCGGGCGTTGGGACGACGCGAGCAGCCGGTTCGTCTCGGAGGACCGGGCGACGGTCCGTGTGGAGAGCATGTTTACGCATCTGCTGGATCTGCGGAACGGGCTGACGGGGAACGACACGTTTGGCATGCAACTTGCGGCAGAGGGTGTGAACGAAGCCGCCGATCGGCTGACCCAGAGCCGCGCCCTTGTGGGCGGGTTCTCCCAGCGGGTGGTGGGCGAGCGGAATCGCGAAGAGGAACGGACCGCAGTGGATACCCAGGTGAGAAGCGGGCTGGCGGACGCGGACTTTGCACAGGCCGCTTCTCGGTTTGCGCAGCTGCAGACGCAGCTGGAGGCTGGTCTTCGGGTGGCGGGCCTGAGCGGCCAGCTGACGCTTCTGAACTTCATCGGTTGACGGGATCGCCCCTCCGCGAGAGCGGACGGGCGGGATTGGAACAAGCCGGGTCGGCGTCACGGCCGCGCCGCCCGGGACCGGAGGTCCCCCCGCCGGAGTGCGGGAGCCTGGAACGAGTCGGCCGGATGGATCGGAGCGCACCATGGAAGTGCGGACGAGCCGCTTTGGGGTGATCGACATCGCGGAGGACCGCGTGATCACCTTCCCTCGCGGGCTTCTGGGTTTCCCGAGCAACACGAGGTACTGCCTCCTGCAGCCCGGGGACGACGCCTGTTTCTTCTGGCTTCAGAGCGTCGACGAGCCGGAACTGGCGTTCGTGGTCACGGACCCGACGCTGTTTGTTCCGGACTACGCGGTGCCGATCCGGAGCGAGCAGTTGGAGTCTTTGGGGCTTTCGCGCCTCGAGGACGCCCAGGTGTTCGTGATCGTGAACAAGGTCGGTGATGAGCTGACGGGCAACATGCAGGGCCCGTTGATCATCAACACGATCGAGCGTACGGGCGAGCAGATGGTGCTCGCAGAGAAGCGTTGGACCACTCGTCACCCGCTGCTCCGGGTGGGTTCGTCTACGAGAGCCGCGACAGCCTGAACCTGGCTTGTTTCGACCTCTCGTGCCCGCGCACACACGGGCGTTACGGACCCACCGGTCCCGGGACTGGATGTCCCCGGGACATGGCACGGAAGCCTTGCGAAGGAGCAAACCCATGCTGGTGCTCTCCAGGCAGCGGGATGAGACGATCATGATCGGCGACGAGATCGAGATCACGGTCGTTGACATCCGGGGCGACAAGGTTCGCCTCGGCATTTCCGCTCCTACCCGGATCGCTGTACACCGCAAGGAGGTGTACGACGCGATCTCCAGAGAAAACGAACAGGCGGCGAGAGTTGGCGGCGTCGTGCTGACCGGCTCGGACCTTGAAGCGTTGGCCCAGACGGTGCAGCCCGGCCCCCGTCGATCCGCCCAGCGGGCGGCATCGCTGGTCAGCCCCGCACCCCTGGCGAAATCGAACCTCACCGCTCCCGCGGGCATCATCGCCCAGGGGGCCCAGGACCAGCTCAGGCGCGAGACGGCCTGAGGACAGCAGTCAGCGATGCCGGGGCCGGAGTGCCCCGGCGGTGTGGCCCCGGTCGGGAGACGGGGGCCGAGTGAACCAGTAGCCCCGACGCCCCCCAGGACGGAACCGATCCGGGGGCAGGCCTCGACGAGCCGCAATCACGGAGGATTGTCATGGCGAGGATCAACACGAATGTCCCGAGCCTCGTCGCTCAGTTCAACCTGTCGCGCACGAACGGCGATCTCGATATCCGGCTCACAAGGCTGGCGACGGGTCTCCGGATCAACCGCGGCGCCGATGATCCAGCGGGCCTGATCGTTTCCGAACGCATCGGGACGGACCTCGCGGGCGTTGAACAGGCGATCAAGAACGGCGAGCGAGCGTCGAGCGTCATCGCGACGACGGAGGCTGCGCTGGGCGAGGTGACGGACCTCCTCAACTCCATCAAGGCGCTCCTGGTCGAATCGGCCAACACGGGCGGCAACTCGAAGGAGGAACGCGAGGCCAACCAGCTCGCGATCGACTCGGCGATCCAGTCGATCACACGCATCAGCAACACCGCGAGCTTCGGCGGGCTGCGTCTCCTCGACGGGTCGCTCGACTACGTGACGTCCGGCGTCGCGGCCTCGACGATCACGAAGGCCCAGATCTTCGGCGCGAGCTTCATCGGGACCAACCAGCTCCAGGTGGAGGTGGACGTCCTGGCGTCGGCCCAGCGAGGCGCGATCTTCCTGCAGGGCAACGACGGGACCCAGGTCGCCAACGGCGCCCTGATCTCCAGCCAGACCATCCAGGTCACCGGAAACCGGGGCGTCCAGGAGTTCAGCTTCCCCTCCGGGACGCCCTTGTCCGACATCGTGACCGCGGTGAACTCGCGGACCTCGCTGACGGGCGTCACCGCGGAGCTCGTCAACGGGTCGAGCGCCTCGGGCATCCAGTTCAGCACCGAGTTCTACGGCACCTCGAACTTCGTGTCCGTGGAGCGGGTGACGAACGGCACCGCCTCGAACGGGCTGACCTTCTACAAGTTCACCGACAACATCGACTACCCGGACGCCACCGGGGGCTTCGACTGGACGACGCTCATCGCCGCCAGCCAGCTCGTGACCGCGAGCCGGGACATCGGGCGCGACGTGACCGCCCTCGTCAACGGCTCGCTCGCGAACGGCGACGGCCTCACCATCTCGCTGAACTCCACCGCGCTCTCGGTGCAACTGCAGCTCGACGCCGGCTTCGCCAGCAACCCCACCCTCACCCCGACCACCTTTGACATCGTCGGAGGCGGCTCCCTCTTCCAGCTCGGGCCGGAGGTGACGGCGCTCCAGCAGACCAACATCGGCGTCCCGTCGATGGCCGCGACGAAGCTGGGCGGCACCCTCGTCAACGGGGGCCTGCAGTTCCTCTCGAGCCTGGTCAAGGGCGGCGGGAACTCGATCGAGGCCAATGTTCTGAGCAACGACTTCTCGACAGCCTCCGACATCATCGAGGCCGCCATCGACGAGGTCACGGTCCTGCGGGGGCGCCTCGGTGCCTTCGAGCGGAACGTCCTCGATACCAACCGGAGGAGCCTGCAGAGCTCGTTCGAGAACCTGGCGGCCTCCCGGTCCGTGATCATGGACGCGGACTTCGCAGCGGAGACCGCGCAGCTCAGCCGGGCCCAGATCCTGCAGTCCTCCGGCACCACGGTGCTGGGGATCGCGAACCAGCGGGCCCAGTCGGTGCTGCAGCTGCTCGGGTAACCCCCGGGCAGGCCCGGCGGGACCCGCCCGGGCGGGGCTCGGCGCCCGATCCGGGGCTTTCCGGGGCACGCGGGATGGCATTTCCGCGATTCCGGGGCGGCTTCGGGGGGTGAGAGGGACAATCAGGGACCGATAACAGCCCCCGCGGACGACCGCGGGGGCTTTTTCGTGCGCCGGTCGGTGCCCGCCCGGGCGTTTCGCACACGCATTCTGTGCGGAATCCTCGGTGACGGACTCAACCCGCCCCTCGCGGGGGCCGATCCGTCATGCGAGCCCAATGTCGGATGTTGGGTACGCGGGCCCGAGCGACGGAACGTGGGGCCGAGCAATGTGGGCCGGGCTCGCATGAGCGTCCGGTTGAGTTCACGGAGGATGCGCTCCAATGAGTCGGATTAACACCAACGTGCAGTCGCTGATTGCTCAGCGCGTGCTCGGGCAGAACAACTTCAGCCTGAACACTTCGCTCGAGCGCCTGTCCACCGGCCTCCGCGTCAATCGCGGCAAGGACGACCCGGCGGGTCTGATCGCGAGCGAGAACCTGAAGAGCGAGATCACCTCTCTGAACAGCGCGATCGGCAACGCCGAGCGAGCTGACCAGGTGGTGAACATCGCGGAGGGCGGTCTGCAGGAGGTCAGCGGTCTGCTGAACGAGCTGCAGGGCCTGCTGACGACCTCGGCCAACACCGCGGGTCTCTCGCAGTCTGAGAAGGAAGCGAACCAGCTGCAGATCGATTCGATCCTGCAGACGATCGACCGGATCTCCGGTGCGACGACCTTCCAGGGCACGAAGCTGCTGAACGGCAACTTCGACTACGAGACCACCGGCATCGCGACCGGCATCACCGACTTCGCGGTGAACGGCGCCAAGTTCGACGCCAACAGCCTCGAGGTCAACATCACCGTCACGCAGTCGGCCCAGCAGGGCAGCCTGTACCTGTCGCTCGGCACCGTGACCGCCGGCGTCGACGGCGGCCTCAACCTGAACGGCACCGGCACGACCAGCAACTCCACCTTCTCCGTCGAGATCGTGGGCTCCCTGGGCAGCCGGGAGCTGAGCTTCAGCTCGGGCCAGACGCTGAGCCAGATGGTCGCCGCCATCAACACCTTCAGCGATGTGACCGGCGTTGAGGCGCAGGTGCGGATCGAGTCCGGTGCCAACACCGGCGGCATCGTGCTCCGCTCCAGCGACTACGGCTCCACCGAGTTCGTCTCGGTGAAGGTCACCAACGCCGCTGCGGTCCAGGGCACGGGCGTGGGTGTCTTCGGGTTCGCCTCGAACGACGCCTCCGTCGATGGCATCGACGCCGCGACGCTGACCACCTTCGCGAACGCGGTCCAGCCCGTCCGCGACATGGGCCAGGACATCGGGGGCACCATCAACGGTGTCGTGGCCACGGGGCGCGGCAAGGTGATGAACGTCAACACCGACTTCCTCGACATGTCGCTGACGCTGGGGACCAACACCAGCCAGACCGCGGCGGCGAACAAGCTCGGCACGCTCACCGCGATGTCGATCACGGGCGGCGGTGCCGACTTCCAGCTCGCCGGTAACGTCGACATCGGCGGCAAGGTCTCGACCGGTATCCAGGACATCGCGACCCGCAAGCTGGGCCGCAGCGACCTCGGGTTCCTCGACGACCTGGGCTCGGGCAAGACCTTCGACGTCACCCGGGACGGCACCGACTTCAACACCGCCCAGCAGATCGTGTCCGAGGCGATCGACAAGATCGCGACGACCCGCGGGCGACTGGGTGCCTTCCAGAAGAACGTGGTCGGGGCGACCATCCGCAGCCTGAACGTGGCTGTCGAGAACACCTCCGCCGCGAACAGCGTGATCCGCGACACGGACTTCGCCTCGGAGACCGCGCAGCTGACACGCAGCCAGATCCTGGTGCAGGCCTCGACGAACACGCTGGCCCTGGCCAACCAGAGCCCGCAGTCGGTGCTGAGCCTCCTCGGGTAATCGGGGTCTGACCTAGACGCATCCCCAGACGCCCCGGGCTGATCCCCGGGGCGTCTTTCTTTTTGCACCCACCGGCGGGGCGCAACCGATGCGCCCTGCGATGCGCCGGGGTCTTGCCAAGATCGATCTGCTCCCGCCACCGCCCTGGGACACCGTGGCCCGGTCGTTCCTCGGGTACCTGCGGGTGGAAGTGGGCCTGCTGCCCGCCTCGGTGGAGGCCTACGCGCGGGATCTGCGCGATCTGTGCGCCGACCTCGTCTCGATGGGCGTCGAGGGGCCGGCGGGGATCACCCCCCGCCACCTGTCGGACCACGCGGCGAACCTATCGGCGGACCGGGGGCTCTCGGGGTCGACGGTCGCCCGGCACCTCGCGACCATCCGCGTCTTCGGGCGCTGGCTGCAGGCGACGGGCCGGATCGCGGACAATCCCACGACGCTCCTGGAAACGCCCAGTCGGTGGAAGAAACTGCCGGGCGTTCTGAGCCCGAACCAGATGAAGCGGCTCCTGGCGGCGCCGGGCCCGCCCGAGGAGACGGGGAGCGGCGCCCCCCCACCCCTCCCCCTTTGGCTGCGGGACCGGGCGATCCTGGAGCTGATGTACAGCTCGGGGCTCCGCGCCTCGGAGGTGGGCCGGCTCGAGACGACCGGGGTGATCGAGACGATCGGGGCCCTGCGCCTGATCGGCAAGGGGGAGAAGCAGCGGATCGTCCCCATGGGCGAGCCGGCGCAGGCGGCGCTCGGGGCGTACCTGGAGGCGTGCCGGCCCAGGCTCGTCGAGGTGGGGCTCGCCAGGGGCGAGCGCCGCGACGATGGGCGCGTCTTCCTGACCAAGGCGGGCCGGCCCATCGAGCGCGTCCGGGTCTGGCAGGTCGTGAAGAAGTGGGCAGCGGTCGCGGGTCTCGGCCATGTGCACCCGCACGTGCTGCGCCATTCTTTCGCGACGCACCTCCTGGCGGGCGGGGCCGACCTGAGACTGGTGCAGGAACTGCTGGGCCACGCCGACATCGCGACCACGCAGATCTACACGCATGTCGACAAGTCGGGCCTGAAGGCGACGCACCGACGGTGTCACCCGAGAGCGTGAGGCGCCCGTTGCGGGCGACGACGGGTTGCCGCGATAAGCCCGCAGCCCGCGATTGCGAGGGCCGCGCCGTGGGGGATGGGGATGGCGATGATCTCGCTCCCCATGGTGTGCGTCATGGCGGTCGACTGGGCTCCCCTCGGGCTGAACTGCGCGCCGCGGGGCGGGACGGGCGCGACTGCCGAGAGCGCGAGGGCGCTGTCGCGGAGGAGCGAGGCCAGGTCAAGGATGCCGGCGCCCGCAACGATCGCGGGGTCGCCCCGGAGAGCGCTGCCGGACTCGAGGGCCCAGATCGCGATCGCCAGCGCCTGCTGCGCCGCGGACCGGGAGTACAGCTCGCCTGTGGCGAGTCTCTCCGCGCCCGAGAGGCGGTAGGTGAAGAGGTCGCCGAATCCCTCGACCGCGTCGAGCTCGCCGGTGGAATAGGCGTTGAACAGCCAGATCGCCCCGGTGGTTCGCAACGCTCCATCGGGCTGGCCCGGACGATGGACATCACCGACCGGCAGAGACTCCGGACGCTCGCCGATCTCGCTGCAGAACGCTGCCAGCCGGGCCCACCCATCGTCCGATGCCCGAGGGGCACCGGGCGGGGAGTCGGCATGGGCGACGGAAAGACAGAGTCCGGTCGCCAGTGTGACAGCGATCGCGCTCGGAGATCGCGAGGTGGTCGAGGGGGAGTGCTTCATATGATGTAGTGTGCACGCGTAGGGTCGTTTCCCAGTGAACACCCGGTGAATCGCGGCTCAATGTTGAAGGCCGGGTCGGAAGGGAAGAAGGCAGAGATCACCGGCGCGAAGGCGCGGGCGTGAAAAAGGCCACGCCCGCTGGGAGCGGGCGTAGCCTTGGAGGGAGTTGTGCCGATTTACCGACGCCGACGGATCGCGATCAGGCCGAGGCCCGCGAGGGCGAGGCCGGAGGCGTGGGGCAGCGGGATGACGATGATGCCGATCATGTCCTGGCTGTCTGCGCCATTGGGCCCGCCGCGGCGCATGTTGAGCGCGACGACGCGGTCCATGCCGTCGAAGCCGTTCCCGCCGAACTGGTTCCCCGAGTCGCGGAGGAGGAAGGCGAGGTCGACGACGCCGTCGGACGCGGTGAGGGTATCGCCGGTGTCGGCGCGAACGATGTCTCCGCTGCTCTCGACGACCTCGTCCTCGAGAAGCCAGATGGCCAGTTGCATCGCCTGGGCGGCGTCGGAGCGGGTGTAGCTCTGGCCGTTGGCGAGGGTCTCAGAGCCGGTGAGATCGTAGTTGTAGAGGTCGCCGGCACCCGTGGAGTTGAGCCCTCCGTTGGCGAAGTTGAAGAAGAGCCACTTCGTGGCGTTGCTGAGGGTGTCGCCTCCGTTAATACTGGGTCCGTTGTTGCCGGCGCCGCCGCTGACCGCGTCGGTGTTGACCTGGGCGTAGTAGTCGGTATCGGGGCGTGTGGGCGAATCGATCTCGAGGCAGAAGCTGTTGAAGTCGCTGCCTGTGGTCTGAGCGGCGAAGAAATTGGTCTCGATGCGGGTGGCGCCGGTGTACCCGGCGGCGGCGTCGAGATTCGGGTTCTCGGCCCGGAGGCGGAACTCGCCGCCGAGGCCCTGGTGGATCCGGCCGTCGAGCGCCAGATGCCGGATGATGCTCGCGTTGGCGGACACGGGCGTGGAGTTGGCGCCGCCTGTGGCGGCGCCGTTGGGCACGGCATCGGTGGCGAGTGCCAGGGATGTACCGGCGGCGAGCGCGATGGCGATAGTTGGGAGCTTGGTCATGGTCTTCCTTCTCAGTCGCGGTGAGGCGTCGAGGACGCGTGCCCGGGCCGCTCACTCTCTTTTTCCATAGGGGTGCTGCGCGTTGCAGACCCCGATGCTTAGAGCATGCAGGTCGACCGGCGTGCCATGGTGAAGGCCCGGTGAATCGGGGCTCATAGAGGAGGACCACGCGCGCGCCGCGATTCGCGCGCAACGAAACCCCTTGCCCTCCGCGTCGCGACCCGCCTGAACAGGTGGCCTGCCCCGCGTCGCGATCACCCGAGCTCGCGCGGGCCCTACGGCGCGACGGGGCGTTGCCGAATGAAGGCGCCCTTCCCGAAGC
The DNA here is from genome assembly GCA_036788215.1 of Phycisphaerales bacterium. Taxonomy (GTDB): domain Bacteria; phylum Planctomycetota; class Phycisphaerae; order Phycisphaerales; family UBA1924; genus DAIQNV01. The sequence goes on from DAIQNV010000027.1 coordinate 24,381, forward strand.
GGACGAAGTAGCGGTCGCTGATCCGGCGATCGGGGATGGGGTAGTCGGTCGTGATGACTTGGGCGCCGCTCCGCTGCGCCGCTTCGAATCGGAGGAGACTTTCTTCGCCGGCCTCGGTGGTGCCGGCGTCGGCGCGGGTGCGGATGAGGTACCCCCGTCGGACGAGATCGCGGATGCGGGCCTCGTCACGCACGGGGTCGTTGATCACGAGCACGGCGCTCGTCGCCTCGCCCGGCGCGCTTACGGTGAAGAACGCCGCCCCTTCAAGATTCGGGAACTCCGCGAGGTAGGTCGCCATGGTCTCCCCGCCATGGTCGAGGACGAACAGGTAGGTCCCCCGGACCGCGTCGATGCCGGGCCAGCCCCGGGCTTCGAGCGCGGAGCGCAGCGTCGGGTGACCACGCCGGACGTCGTCGGGCCGGAGGAGCCTGTGGGCGAGCGTCGACCGCAGCACTTCATTGATGGCGCGATGCGCCTTCGCGTCGAAGGGGGCGGGCTCGACGGCGCCGGGCACGCTCGTCCGGCCCTGCTTCATGTTCATCGTGACCACGACCGGGATGTGCGTCGGGTTCGCATCGGTCCACGACGCGAGCTCGGCGAGCGCATCCTCCAGACGGACATGGTGCGTGCGGAAGTCAAAGTCGGCGTCGTGGATCACCTTGAACCCCGGCTCGGCCAGGGCCCGGGCATCGGCGGGGTCGACGGGCCAGGGCTCGACGCCCAGCGCGCGGAGCATGCGGTTGCCCAGGGGGTCCGCGTACCGCCCGCCCTCGGGGTCCCAGTAGACATCGAGCTCCAGGTTGCGGACGCCGAGGTTCAACTGGTCCGTGAGGGAGAGGTGCTGGTAGTCGAGCGACCGGGCGTTGCGGTTGACATTCGCCATCGCCTCCATCAGCTCGGGCTGGATGGCGAGCTTGTAGCTGTTGTGGGTGCCGATGACCTGCACCTCGTTCAGCCTCAGGCCGGACCACGCGTCCCGGTCGGGCGAGGAGCAGCCCGGCGTGTGCAAAGAAACGATGAAGACGAGCAGGGTGGCGATGGCACGGGTCATGCGCGGGAGACTAGCGGAACTTCACGCGCCGAGCCGGCGCTCGATGGCCCGCACGAACCGGGCGAGCGCCTCCGCGCTGTGCGGGAAGAACAGCGAGGGCTCGATGAGCTCCAGTTCGCTCAGCACAAGCCTCCCGTCGTCGTCCCGCATCACGTCGACACGGGCGTAGAGCAGGTCGCCGAAGTCCTCCGACGCGAGCACGGTGCGTGCGAACGCCCGGTCGGCCTCCGTCACCGGCGCCGCCCGGACCGCCTCCTCGTCGTCGTCGAAGCGGGGCGCCTTCTCGACCGCGTGCGTCAGCTCGCCATCGATCACGACGAGCGCCCGCTCCCCACCCGATTCAACGCTGGGCATGTACCGCTGGACGAGCATGTCCTGCGTGGGCGTGTACCGATCCAGGAACGCTTGGGCGTGGGGGCTCTCCGCGTCGAAGACCTTCGTCAGGAAGCTGCCCGCGCCGACCGCGGGCTTCACGACCACCCGGGACCACCCCCGGGCGAGCGCGGTCTCCGCGATCTCCAGGGTCGATCCCTCGCGCACGAGCCGGGTCGGCACGATCGGCACGCCCGCCGCCTCCAGCTGCATGAGGTAACGCTTATGGATGTTCCACCGGATGTCGGCGGGCGAGTTCAGCAGACGCGTCGCCCGGGCCGCCCCGTCCACCCAGTCGAGGAACCGGGGCACGTCGTTGATGTAGTTCCAGGTCGCCCGGATCACGATCGCGTCGAAGGCTCCGGGATCGTGGGGCCCGTCCCAGTTGATCGCTTGGGCATCGTGCCCCGCGTCCCGCAGGGCCGCGAGGGTCGGCGCCTCGTCGTGGTCGGGGTCGGGCAGGACGGTGCAGCGGGCGTAGGCGATGCGCATCCAGGGCTCCAAGGGGGGGCGTACGGGACGGGGAGGGTAGCGTTCGGCGTCACGGGCCCCGGAGGGTCCCTCTTCCGCCCCGCCGGCAGGGGAGTTTTCGATCCGATTCAGAGGTCCGGGCTGCCTGTGGCGGATTTCCGGGCCGGAGAAGCGTATATTTTCAACCGATACTGAAAGCATTGTGCCATCCGCGACGAAAGGCACGGCATGAGCCGCACGATCTACCAGCCCCGCCCCGAGCACGCCCACCTCGACGCCCACGACGCCGGTCTTCTCGCGGCGGTGGTGCGCGGGGAGGCCAGGCTGACCCCCGAGCAAGGCCTGGACCTGCTTCGGGGGATGGACTTCCACGCGCTCGGACGCTGGGCGGACGCCCGGTGCCGGTCGATCCACGGGGATCGGATCCGCACCTACGTGATCGACCGCAACATCAACTACACGAATGTGTGCAGCGCCAAGTGCACCTTCTGCGCCTTCCGACGCGACGCGGAGGACCACGACTCGTACACGCTGGAGTACGAGCAGCTCTACGAGAAGATCGCGGAGCTGGTCGCGATCGGGGGCACCCAGGTCCTGATGCAGGGCGGGATGAACCCGGCCCTGCCCCTGGACTGGTACATCAACCTGCTGCACGGGATCAAGGAGCGATTCCCCACGGTGCATGTGCACGGGTTCAGCCCGCCCGAGTTCATCGAGTTCGTGCACTTCTTCAACCCGCCCGGCGCGACCCTCGAGGACAAGATCCGCTGGGTGATGGTGCGCCTGAAGGAAGCGGGGCTGGACAGCCTGCCCGGTGGCGGGGGCGAGATCTTCGCGCCCGCGGTCCGCCGGAAGATCGGCCTGGGCAAGTGCGACGCCGAGGCCTGGCTGACGACGATGTATGTCGCGCACTCGCTGGGCATGTTCACCAGCGCCACGATGATGTTCGGCCACATCGAGGGCTACGCCGACCGCGTGCACCACATGCGGCTCGTCCGCGAGTGGCAGGACCGGGCTCTGCGGGAGTTCGGGGCGCCGGGGGGTGTGGAACTGAGCCACGAAGCCACGGAGCCACGGAGCCACGAAGGGGACAGGCAGAGCGAACTCGAGGCTCGGTACCCGACGCGCCTTCGCAACTCGAGCGAGACCGGTGGGCACTACGTCTCGTTCATCTCCTGGCCCTTCCAGCGCGAGAACACGCCTCTGGGGCGCGTCAAGGACTGGGGGGCGCTGGAGACCGACACCGGGGCATTCCCGGGCGATGCGGTCGCAAAGCTCGACGGCAGCGGGGCCAAGGCCGAGCACCCCGAGTTCGGGCGCCGCGTGCGCCTGGCGGGGGCGACCGAGTACCTGCGGACGCAGGCGGTCAGCCGGCTCTTCCTGGACAACATCTACAGCATCGGCAGCTCGTGGGTGACCATGGGCCCCCACATCGGCCAGCTCGCGCTGCACTACGGCGCCAACGACATGGGCTCGGTCATGATGGAGGAGAACGTCGTCTCCGCCGCGGGGACGACCTATTGCCTGGACGAGCCCGTGCTGAACCGGCTGATCCGGACCGCGGGCTTCCTCCCCGCCCAGCGCGACAACACCTACGACCTGATGAAGGTCAACGACGGGCCGGAAAGCCCGGACCTCGTGGTGACGGACTGGAGCAAGCACCGGGCCCGGCGTTTGCACCAACAGTCGCCCAAGGAAACCAAGGTCGAGGTGACCGTCAGCAAGTAACCAGGCGCGACGGGTTGGTTCGGGGGCCCGCTACGATCGTCGCGTGGGACCCATCCTCCTGATCGTCCTCGGGCTCGTCCTTCTGACCATCGGTGGCGAGGCACTCGTCCGCGGCGCATCGACCCTCGCCTCCCGCATGGGCATCAGCCCCTTCGTCATCGGGCTCACCGTCGTGGGCTTCGGCACCTCCTCGCCCGAACTCGCCGCCAGCGTGCACGCGGTTCTCAACGGGGTGGGCGACATCGCGGTCGGCAATGTCGTCGGGTCCAATATCTTCAACATCGCGGTGATCCTGGGCCTCACCGCCGCCCTTGCCCCCATCGCGATCGACCGGGCAGCGGTGCGGACCGAGCTCGTCTGGACCGGAACCGCGGCCTTCGTCCCGCTCATCGCCCTCGTGGGCATCGATGGGCGAGCGACGATCGGGCGGATCTCCGCTGCGGTGCTCCTCGCGACGATGGCGGTCTACCTCGTGCGGGCCTTCATCGCGGGCAGGCGGGCGGGGGCCGAGGCGTCCATGGTGGGAGGCATCGCGACCCTGGGGACAGGCGACGCACCGAAGACAGCCGGCGCCGGGGCCCTGTGGGCAAGCCTGGCCTTCGTCATCGTCGGGCTCGGGGCCCTCGTCCTCGGGTCCAACTGGCTCGTGGACGGGGCGGTCGAGATCGCCCGCTCGGTCGGCCTGAGCGAACGGGTCATCGGGCTGACGATCGTCGCCGCGGGGACCAGCCTGCCCGAACTCGTGACCAGCGTGATGGCGGCTGTGAAGAAACAGCCCGAGCTCGCGGTGGGCAACGTGCTCGGGTCCAATGTCTTCAACGCGTTCGCGATCCTGGGCATCACCGCGATGGTCCGGCCCCAGGGCGTGGGCATGTCGACGCTCGCCCTCGATGTGCCCATGACGGTGCTCGTCACCGGGCTGCTCGCGTGGGCGTGCCTCGCGAAGGCAAGGCTCGGGCGGGTCACCGGCGCGGTGCTGCTGATCAGCTACGCGGGCTACCTCGCGGTCCTGCTGACGCGGTGAGGCGGAGCCCCGGCGTGACGACGCCCGATCACGCCTGATCAGCTCGGGTCA
>DAIQNV010000027.1:29177-43294 GCA_036788215.1 Phycisphaerales bacterium
GATCAGCTCGGGTCAGGCGCCGCTTGGAAGCCCGCAGCCCGGCGCCACTGGCTGAGCTGCCCGAGGTGGTACCCCTCGTGGTGGGCCATCAGGTAAAACCCCGCGGAGCCGAGCGTGGGGAAGAACGAACGCCACTGCTCGTTGGGGAAGATCATGTTGAAGACCTCCTCCGGCCCGTGCTGCACCGCGGTACTGAACCCCGCGTGCGCCTGGTCGAAGGCCCCGAGGATCTCGTCCTTCGTTGGGTATGCGCCGCGATCGGCCAGGGGCGGCCCCATGAACAGGGGCATCCACTCCTGCGGGAGCCCCTCCATCGCGGGCGTCGGGTTCGTCGGGTCCTTCAGATAGGCGACGCCCATCGCCCCCGCGAGCGTCAGGTGCCCCAGCACCCAGGCGGGGTGCTTCGCGCCCGCGAAGGGCTCCTCCGCGAACCGCTCACAGGGCACATCCGCCACCAGGTTCCTCGCGAGCCCGTGTGTCATGGCGTAGGTGTTCAGCAGGTAGTCCTTCACGGCTGTGCTCCGGGGTAATGGGATGGCTTCGGGTCCGTCGATCGCTCGGCCCTACCAGCGTATCGGACCGGTGCGGGGTAGGCTGAAGGGCATGTCACGCATGAGGCAACCGGTGGTGGCGATCTGCGGGCCGGCCTCCGCGGGCGAGCCCGAACTCGCTGCAGCAGCGGACATCGGTCGAGGCCTGGCGCAGGCGGGCCTGGCGGTCGCGACGGGCGGGCTCGAGGGCGTGATGGAGGCGGCCCTCCGCGGCGCCCGCGAGGCCCGGGGCGTCACGATCGGCCTGCTCCCGGGGGACGACCCGGGGGAGTGCAACCGATTCGTGACCATCGCGATCGCCTGCGGGAACGGGCAGGGGCGCAGCGCCATCCTCGTGCAGACCGCCGACGCGGTCGTCGCGATCGGCCGGAGCCCGGGCACCCTGAGCGAGGTAGCCTTCGCCCTGCGTCTGCGCAAGCCCATCATCACGCTGCAGGGCTACGGAGCGGAGATCGACCCCGCGATCCGCGTCGCGACCGACGCTGCAGAGGCCTACGCCCTGGCTGCTGAGGCAACGCGGGGGTGAGCGATCAGCGGCGCTCGCTGACCTCGTCGTACGCCGAACCGATGGCCCGGGCCCGGAGCCTCTCGAACTCCATGCCCTGCATGAAGGGATAGGTCTTCTCGACCACCTCGTCGCGCGTCACGCCCGCCTCGATATCCCGGGCGACCGCGTCGTGGAGCTGCTCGAGGTACGCGATCATCCCGCGGACGATCGATCGGTCGCCCACCGGCCCGTGCCCCGGGATGACCGTGGTGCGGGCGTCGCAGAGGGCGTGGACGCGCCACAGGCTGGCGAGCCAGCCCGAGATCGTCGCGCCGGCGCCGCGGTCGATGAACGGATGGCGGTTGGCGAACACCAGGTCGCCCGTGTGCACCAGGTTCTGCCCGGGCAGGCGGACGACGAGGTCGTTGTCGGTGTGCCCCGGGCCGAAGTGGTGGAGCTCGACCTCCGCCTCCCCCACCGCGACCGCGCTCCGGGGCGCGCCGACGAGTTTGTTGGGCACCACGCGGGCCGCATTGATCTCCTCCGCCCGGGCCTGCAGCCTCCCCGCGGAATTGAACACCTCGGTGCCAAGATCGAGCTCCGCCGCCTGGCGGACCGCCCCCTCCGCCGCGGCGCGGTAGCGGTCCACCTGGGCCTCGACGCGGGGGGCGCACGCTGTGTGCGCATAAATCGGGAAGTCCGGGCGGAAGGCCATGTTCCCGCCGGTGTGGTCGGCGTGGTGGTGCGTGTTCACGACGATCAGGCTCCGGGCCACCTCCTCCGCGTCCGCCCGGATCGCGCCGGCGGTCGACGGGAACTGCGTGTCCACCACCAGCGCGTGCGCCCCGGAGCGGAAGAGCAGCACGTTGCCCCCCACCCGCTCCTCGACGAGAACACGGACATCGGGCGCGATCTCCCGCCAGGGGAGCCCGCTCGCCCGGCGTGCACCGGCGAACCCTGTCCGGGGCAGCGCCAGCGCCGCGGCGCCGGCGAGCGACGCCGCCAGGAAGACCCTGCGATCCACGAACGATTCGGCGAGCGTGCGCACAAGGGCCTCCTTCAGGGGGCGGGCTGTGCCCCGTTACTGCGCAGCATAACGGCGCGGGCGTCGAGCGCCCGCGCCGTTTCCCCGCGTCCGCGCTCCGCCTCAGCCGGCGCTGTCGTAGTAGAACCGCTCGTGCACGATCTTCCCATCCTCCCACCGCTGCACGGAGACCTGCTCGAGCCGGACCTTCTGGCCCTGGGTGTTCGTGAACTCCATGAACGACTCGACGAGCGAGGTGCCCGTCCCGTTCTCGCCGCCCTCCACGCCGACCGCGGTCGCCCGGAACGCGTGGAACTCCTTCACCTGCGCGAGAAACTGCTTCTCGCGCTCGATGTTCGCCTCGAGCCCGCGCACCGGCTCCTTGCGGTTCTCCTGCATCGCGGTGTCGGGGGCGTAGAACGCGGTCATCGCCTCGAGGATTTTGCCGGTGGCGATGTGCTCGTTGAGCGAGCGGACGAGATCGGTGACATGGGCCATGACTGGTCTCCTTGCATGGGTGTGTGCTTTGGTTTGAGTTCGGAGCAGCGTCGCTCACGCGTACCCGACGCGTCAGACAGCGTCCGGTCGGCTGCGGGCCTTCCGCAGCAGGTGGTTCAACTGCGTCAGTTCCTCGCGGCTCAGGTGCCCGAGCTGCTCCGCGTGCAGCGCCTCGAGCCTCGGGCGCAGCCCCTCCGCGAGCGCCCGGCCCGTGAAGGTCGCGACGACCTGCACGCGCCGCCGGTCCGCGTGCGAGCGCTCCCGGCGCACGTGCCCGAGGTGCTCGAGCCGGTCGACGAGCCGGGTCATGTCGGGCTCGCGGGTCAGCATGCGGTCCGCGATCTCGGTCACCGCCAGGCCCTCGTCGGGCCGGCCCAGTGTCTCCCGCTCAGCCGCGTGGCCCGCGAGGATCCGAAGGATGTTGTAAAGGGGCTCGGAGACCCCGTGGGCCCGGAACAGGGCATGCACCCGCTCGCTCAGGTGCGCCAGCGTCTTCAGCGTGTTCAGGTAGACCTCCTCCTCCGGCACGCGGAAGGGACTGGTCTTCCGGATCTCCGCCGCCAGCCCGTCGACCGGGGTCGAGGGCGTCGGGTGCGGTGTCGAAGGCGAGGGGTGAGGGGCCATACCGGGATAATATCTGTTGCAACAGATATCTTCCCGGCTCCAGCACAGAATCGTATTTTTGCCGCCATCACCTGCGAAGAACCACCCTTTTCCGGGCTCCGGGGGCCGCCGGGTCGGCCGACCTATCATCGCTGCCCCAGCGGACGCGGGGCCCGGGCGGGGTGCGCCGGGGGCCCCGGGAAGCGGGCGGATCGGAGCCAATCGCGATGAAGGCGGGCGACTGCAGACCGGGCATGGGTGTTCGCATGGACGGCAAGGTGTGCGTGGTTTTCACCATCGAGCACCGCACGCCCGGGAACCTGCGCGCCTTCGTGCAGATGAAGCTCCGCGAGCTCTCGACGGGCAAGTACTTCGAGAAGCGGTACAACCCCGCTGAGGACCTCGAGATCGTGGGCCTCGACCGCACCGACATGGAGTACCTCTACTCCGACGCGGACGGCGCGGTTTTCATGAACAACCAGACCTACGACCAGGTCACGGTCCCCGAGGCGGTCATGGGCGAGGCGCTGCTCTACCTGCGTCCCAACACCACCGCGAGCATCCTGTCGATCGACGGGATCCCCGCTGCGGTCGAGCTGCCCGGCGCCGTGACGCTCTCCGTCACCGAGACCTCCCCGGGCATCAAGGGCGCGACCGCGACCAACCAGCTCAAGCCCGCCACCTGCGAGACCGGCCTGCAGACCAAGGTGCCCCCGTTCATCGAGATCGGCGAGGAGATCCGCATCTCCACCGCCGACGGCTCCTACCTCTCCCGGGCCAGCGGCTGACCCCCGCCCCCAACACACCAACGACCGACAACCACGACCGAGCGTGCTGGAGACGCGATGAAGACGAACGAGCTGAAGCCGGGCATGGCGCTGAATCTGAACGGCAAGCTGTACGTGGTCACCAAGATCGACCACGTCAAGCCCGGCAAGGGCCCGGCCTACATACAGGCCAAGATGCGCGCCGTCGACGGATCCGGCATGAGCGAGAAGCGCTTCAACTCCGGCGACACCGTCGACGGAGTCACCCTCGACCGGCGCGAGATGGAGTTCCTCTTCGCCGATGGCAACGGGGGCGGCACCTTCATGGACACCGCCGACTACGACCAGGTCGAGATCGGCGCCGACCTCCTGGGCGACTCCCTGCTCTACCTCGCCCCCAACTCCACCTGCTCCATGCTCTTCCACGACGACAAGCCGATCACGCTCGACCTCCCCGCCTCCGTCGAGGTGACCATCGTCGACACCACACCCCAGGTCAAGGGCGCCACCGCGACCAACCAGCTCAAGGAAGCGACCTGCGACACCGGCCTCAAGACCCGTGTACCTCCGTTTATCGAGGTCGGTGAACGCATCAAGGTCTCCACCGAGGACGGCAGCTACATGTCCCGCGTGAAGGGTGACTGACCCCTCGGTGAAGCCAGAATCACGCTCCCGAGCGCCGCAGCATCACACCCCGCGCGTACGGTAGAAGCATGAAGGCCCTGCGCATCGTCATCATCACGGTCGTCCTGCTCGCCATCGTCGGCGCGGGCGGGTTCTGGCTCCTCACCAGCGGGACCATGCTGGGCCAAGACCTCCGCGACTACGTCTCGAGGCAGATCCTCCAGGCGGTCAACGACCCGCTCGTCCCCCAGCTCGGCTGGGACAAGGCCGAGTTCGACCGCCCAGGCACCCTCCGCCTCAACGACCTCAGCCTCGTCGCGCCCGACGGCACCGACATCGTCCGCGTCGCGACCGCAGAGATCGTTCTCACCGAACTCCCGAAGATCGGCAAGCCCATTGCCATCGAGCGCGTCACGCTCAGCAACGGCACCGTCCGCATCATCTCCGACGGCCAGGGCGGCTATGTCGGCCTCACCCCCTTTGTGAAGGACTCGGGCGAACCCAGGGAGGACGAGGCCGAGGGCGAGCGCGTCCAGATCACCGACATCCTGAACCTCCGCCGCATCGAGATCACCGGCATCGACCTCGTCTACGACGATGGGAACGAAGCCGGGCCCATGGAACTGCCGGGCTTTGAGCTCATCGCCGACATCAAGCCCGCCGGCACCTCGAGCCAGGCGGAGGAAGGGGACCTCGTCGAGGCGGGCGAAGAGGCCGGCCCGCGCCGCAGGATCTCCTCCGGAGCCCCATCCGGCGAAGCCTGGTACGACCTCGATTTCGAGGTGGGACGCAGGCCGGGCTTCATCCTCGATGTCGTCGGACGATTCAACATCAACACCTACGCCGCGTGGCTTGACGGCACCACCGCCAGCATCACCGTCGACGACAACACGCTGGGCTCCCTCCCCGGTCGCGTCCGCAACCTCATGGAGCAGTACAAGGTCCGGGGCGAGGTCACCGCCAACATCAACGGGCTCATCGACCCCCTCACCCTCGCCAACAGCAACGCGACCGCGAAGATCAACGCCTCAGGCGTCAACGTCTCCGTCGGCGAGTACCGCTTCCCGCTCAAGCGGATGGTCGTCGACGCGACGCTCCAAGGCGCTCTTGCCCGGCTCGACACCTTCGAGCTCGAGGCCGTCGACGGACGCCTCGATGCCACCGGAAGCTACCCCCTCGACGGCACCGGCTCGGGGGAGGTCCGCTGGACCGCGACCGGCTTCGATCTCCAGCAGTTCCTCGCGACCGACCCCGGGTCCGGCCCGCCCAAAATCGCCGGCCTCTTCGCGACCGAGGGCCGCGTCAGCGTCTCCGGCGACGACCCACAGGGGTCGCTCTCCGGCGAGGGCACCTTCGAGCTCACCGAGGGCCGACTCGTCGCGCTCCCCATCGTCAGCCAGCTCGCCAATGTCCTCGCGGTCTTCGACGCCCTGAGGAGCGCCACCACGCTCAACCACCGCGCCAAAGGCACCTACGCCATCGCCCCCGACCGCGTCGTTCTCTCCGACACCCGCCTCGTCACCACCGCCTTCGCCGCCGAGATCAGGGGGCCCATCTACTACGACCAGACCCTCGACCTCAGGGTCAACGCGGGCCCCTTCCGCCGCGCCCAGCAACTCTTCGGCGAGACCCTCAGCAACATCTTCAACACCCTCACCCCCGAACTCGTCACCTACCGCGTCCGGGGGACGCTCGCCGAGCCCACCGTCTCCGTCTCCGCCCTGGGGGGCGGGTCCGACAAGAAGGATCAGAAACAGCCGGACGCCCAAGCCAACGAAGCCCGCCCCACGGTCCAGCCGGAAGAGCAAGGCGCGACGCAGGACACCGGGGGATGACCGAAGCCCCCTCCATGCCACCCCCGATCCTCGTCCTCATGGGCCTCCGCGTCAGCGGCAAGACCACCCTGGGCAAACGCATCGCCCGCGATCTGGCCCGCCCCTTCGTTGATCTGGACGACCGTGTCGCTCGGGCCGCGAACGCGAACCACGCCGCGGAGGTCATCGCCCGTCGCGGGCTCGACGCCTTCCGCGAGATCGAGGCGGGCTGCCTCGTCGCCGCGCTGGGCGAGCATGGGATCGTGCTCTCCCTCGGAGGGGGCACGCCCACCGCTCCCGGCGCCGCGGATGTGCTCACCTCCGCCCGCCACGACGCCGGCGCCCTGCTCGTCTACCTGCACGCCCGCCCCGAGACCCTCGCCGCCCGACTCCGCGCCATAGGCACCGCCACCCGCCCCTCACTCACAGGCGAGGACCCCGCGGACGAGATGGCCCGCGTCTACGCCCAGCGTCACCCGCTCTACGAACAACTCGCCTCGACCGTCATCGACGCCGACGACTGGGACGAGGACGCCCTCGCGACCCGGGTCGCCGCCCTCTGCGAGCGGTAGCGCAACAGGCCACGCCCGCTCAGGCCCGCCGGGTTCAACCCGGCGAGGCCGTACCAGAGCGCGTGTGCGTCCGGAGGGCGCTACGAAGCGCTAAAGATGGTCCGCGTCGGCCCGCATCACCGCACGACAGAAGGCCTCGATCAAGTCCGGGTCCTTGACGCCCCGCTCCCCCTCCACCCCACTCGATACATCGACGCCGAAGGGCCGCACGACCCGCACCGCCTCGCCCACGTTCTCGGGGCCGAGCCCGCCCGCCAGGATCAGGGGCTTCGAGAGGTCCGCGTCGTCCATCGCCGCCCGCAACGCCGCCCAGTCGATCGCCTCCCCCGACCCCGCGTTCGCGTTGTCGATCAGCAGCGCCGCCACCTCGTCCACCGCGTCCCACCGCTGCAACTCAGCCAGGATCGTCCCCGCCTCGAAGCCGATCGCCTTGACCACGCCGGGCCCGCACGCCTTCGCCGTCTTCTCGTCCTCGCGCCCGTGCAACTGCCACAGCTCGCAGGGGCACACCTGCTCAAGCTCGCAGAACGCGTCGACAGACAGGTCCCGGATCACGCCCACCCCCGACACCATCGGGGGCAGGTTGAAGACGATCTCGAGCGCCGCGTCGGGCTCCACCTGCCGGGGCGACCCCGGTGCGAACACCAGCCCCACCGCGTCCGCGCCCGCCTCCGCCGCCGCCCAGGCGGTCTCGACATCCCGCACGCCACAGATCTTGACTCGCGTCCGCATCGTCACGCACTCCCGCCGGGCGCCAGGAGCGTCAGCTCTTCCCGCGCCATCGCCGCCAGCCGTTCATCGCGCAGCTCCCGCGCCGCCGCTTCGAGCAGCGGGCGTGCCTCCTCGCCCCGCCCCAGCATCCGCTGCACCCGCCCCATCAGCAGACGGATCTGCGGGCCCTCCGGATCGTGCGGGAACGCGGACAGGTACCGCCGGAACGCGTCCGACGCCAGCTCCAGCCGCCCCGACCGGTACAGGTGCGTCGCCAGCGTGTACTGCATTCGCTGCGCCATCGTCCCGTCCGACTCGGTCTTCGCGTGATCGTCGACCAGCGTCGCGTAGGCCTCGACCGCGTCGTCGATCCGCCCCTCCGCCACCGCCAGCGAGACCGCCGACCGCGCCGCCGCCAGCGCCTCCATCCGCTTCTTCTCCGCAGGCGACTCCTTCTTCGCCCGCTCGCGATCGCTGATCTCGATCTTCCGCGCCCGCTCCCGCTCCGCCTCCCCGACCGCCGCCTTCAACTCGCGCCGGCGTTTGGCCTGCTTCACGATGCTGAACAGGTCGTAGGGCTCACGCTTCAGAACGCCCGTCGCGAGCAGCGTCAGGCACACCGCCAGCCCGTACCCGTACCCGCCCAGGTGCGCCTCGTACGCGATGTTGCTCGAACGCCCAAGCAGCACCGGCAAGAGGTCCCGGGCCATGCTCAGCCCGATGAAGAACCACGCCGGGATCATGTACGCCCCGATGATGAAGAAAAACACGATCGTCTTGATCCGCGCCCTCGGGAACAGCGCCAACGCCGCGCCCGTCACTCCAGACACCGCCCCCGACGCGCCGATCACCGGGCCCCCGCCCGAAGCCGCGTGCGCCAGACCCGACACCGCCGCGCCGCCCAGGTAGAACGCCAGGAACCCCACGCGGCTCAGCCGGTCCTCGACCACAGGCCCGAAGACCCACAGGAACAGCATGTTGAACAGGATGTGCCAGACGCCCCCCGTGTCGTGCAGGAACGCGTAGGTCAGCCAGGTGAAGACCCCCGACTGCCCGGGCACCAGGACGAGGCTTTCCAGGGGCCCGGGCGCCCCCCCGGGTTGGGCGTTGAACCCGCCGAACACCTGCCACGCGTACAGCGCCACATTCGCGGCGATGATCGCCGGAACGATGCGTGAAGCACGCCGGAGTCCGCGGTCCGTCCCCAGGGGAATGAGCACAAGTCATCGTAGACGGGCCGCTCCACCGATCCGGGCCCGCTTTGGCCCCGCTCCGGGCCAGCTCCGGGCCAGCTCCGGGCCGGCTCCCTTCCGGCCTCCCTAGACTGCCCCCCGGTCGACCCGCGCCGGGCGATCGCGTGAGCATCCGATCCGCCCCGCACCCCGAACCGGCCGGACCCATCAGGACAGCCCGCATTGGCCACCGCCAAGGGCGCATTTGAGAACAGGACGCCGAGATGAGCGACTTCGCCAAGGGCCTTGAAGGAATCACCGCCGCCGAGAGCACCATCAGCTACATCGATGGCCAGAACGGCGTCCTCGAGTATGTCGGCATCCCCATCGGTGACCTCGCCAGCAACTCCACCTTCGAGGAGACCGTCTTCCTCCTCTGGAACCAGCGCCTCCCCACCAAGGCGGAACTCACCCAGTTCGAGCACGCCCTCCGCGACCGCTACGAACTCCCGGCGGGCATGGAGCAGCGCATCTGCGCTCTGCCCACCAACGCCCAGCCCATGCACGTCCTGCGCACCATGATCAGCGCACTGGCGATGCACGACGACGAGCCCAACGAGATCGAGCCCGAGCGCGCCCGGCGCAAGGCCCTCAACATCATGGGCCACGCCCCCACCATCGTCGCCTACTTCGACCGCTACCGCCGGGGCCTCCCCCTCGTGCACCCCGACAAGTCGCTCGGATTCAGCGCCAACTTCCTTTACATGCTCAACGGCGAGAAGCCCACCGACGCCATGACCCGCGCCTTCGACATCTGCATGATCACCCACGCCGACCACGGGCTCAACAACTCCACCTTCACCGCCCGCGTCATCATCTCGACGCTCTCCGATGTCTACTCCGCCATCACCGGCGCCATCGGCTCCCTCAGGGGCCCCCTCCATGGCGGCGCCAACGAGGGCGTCATGCACATGCTCAACGAGATCCCCTCGCTCGACGCGGTCGAGGACTACGTCCTGGGCAAGCTCGCCCGCAAGGAAAAGATCATGGGCTTCGGCCACCGCGTCTACAAGGCCAAGGACCCCCGGGCCAACGAGCTCCAGGAGCTCGCCGAGCAGCTCGCCAAGGACACCGGCAACACCGCCCTCTTCGAGAAGTCCCGCAAGATCGAGGAGATCATGGAGCGCGAGGTCGCCGCCAAGGGCATCTACCCCAACGTCGACTTCTACTCCGCCACCACCTACCACTGCATCGGGCTCAAGCTCGACCTCTTCACCCCCATGTTCGCCCTCTCCCGCATCGGCGGGTGGTCGGGCCACGTTATCGAGCAGCTCGCCGACAACCGCCTCTTCCGCCCCACCGCCAAGTACGTCGGCCCCCACGCGGTGCCCTACACCCCCATCGACCAGCGCTGACCGGGCCCCCACCCCATGGGCCTCGGCGCACTCCGCAGATCGATGCGTCGCAACGCCGTCCGGCGGGCCCCGGACGGTGACACCATCCTCGCGCTCCACGACGACCTCGAGGGCCTCCTGAGCATCGAGGAGTCCGCCTTCCTCTACCACACCGCCCGGGACCGCAGGACCATCGTCGAGATCGGCAGCTACCGGGGCAAGAGCGGGACCATCCTCGCCTTGGGCTCTGCAGGTGTCCAGGGCCGCGTCACAGCCATCGACCCCCACCTCACCTACGACGACGGCGCCGGCATCGTCTTCAACCCCGAGGACGAAGAGGTCCTCCGCAGCGCCCTCGCTCGCCACAAGGTCGCGGACCGCGTCGACCACGGGGCCACAGGCTCCGCCGAGGCCCGCGAGCAATGGCCCGCCGACCGGCCCATCGATCTCCTCTGGATTGACGGAGACCACTCCGAAGCCGGCGCCAAGCGCGACTTCGAACTCTGGGCCCCCCTCGTCCGCAAGGGGGGCGTCCTCGCCGCCCACGATGTCCACACCTGGCCCGACGTGAAGCGCGCCGGGGACGCGGTCATCCCCGCTTTGGGTTGCTACGACAAGCCCCGGCGCGTCCGCTCCATCGCCTGGGCCACCCGCATCGCGTAGAGCAGCTACGCCTCAGGCATAGCGACGTGAGTCCCTTCAGGCCCGCCGGATTCCATCCGGCGCGGCCGTGCAAGAGCGAGTGTGCGCCCGGAGGGCGCTACGGAGCGGGAGAAATGGCTCTAAAGGCCAAGGCGCGTCAGGATCCGCTCCAGGACGTCCCGCTGCATGGGAATCCCCGACCGGTACGACTCCACCCCGCCCGCGATGTGCACGCTCACCGTCTTCCAGTCCCGCCGGACAGTCACCGTCATCTCCCGCCACATCCCCTCGTACCCGGGCCGCGCCAGGACACGCCCCTGATCGAGGGTCGCCGACGACTCCGTCACCACCAGCCCACGCTCGCTCAGGACATCCCGCGCCGCCGCCACCACCGCCGGGATCGGCGTATCCGCAGGCAATGCGCTCGTCAGCCCGGGCCCCAGGTTCGACGCCCGGATCGGCGTCCGCCCCTGCCACCCGGGCGCACACCCACCCAGCCCCCCCGCGACGATCGCGGAGAGGCACACCAGCGTCAGAGTGGTTCGACTCCGTCGATCCATCGGCTCATATCGAGATCGTCCGCCGAGAGCACTTCCCGCCACTCTTCAAGGGCCGCGCGCAGCACCGGGTCCAGTTCCCCCACTTCCACAGGCCCCGAATCCACCCCCGCAGGCTCGGGCTCGGGCTCAGCCAAGGGCTCCGGGGCAGGTTCCCGCTCCGGGACTCGCTCGGGCACCCCGGGCACCACCAGCCTCTCCCCGAGCCCCCCCGCGGTCGCGTCCCGGCGTTTCAGTTTCGCCCGCCCCCACCGCTTCCGCCCGGGCTCAACCGCCGGACCCTCCGGGATCTCCTCCGCACCGCCCCCCCGCTCCTCCGCCCCCTCCGGACCAGCCCCCACCGCCGGCCCCGCCTCCACCTCCAACCCAAACTCCGCCATCCACGCCTCGACCGAGTACCGGTCGAGGGGCACCTGCGCCCTGGGCGCCCACCCCCCGGTCCGATCCCGCTGCGTCACCCGCCGGTGGTCCTCCGCGAGGTGCCCAAGAAACACCTCCGCGGAGATCACCCCAGCCTTCCCCCGGCGCGCCGCCCGGTGCAGTCTCCGATCCGAACTCACCACCTCCAGCGTCCGGCCCCGCCCGAAACGCGTGATCAGCACCTCGATCAGGTCATCCGCCTCCCGCTCCGTCCCCGAGAACAGCACCCGGGCCGCGCCCAGGCTCACCCCGTGGGACTTTGAGCCCACGCCGTCGCACACCACCGTCAGTTCCCGATCCGCGTACCGCGAGCGCGCGATCAGCCGGACGAGGTCGGCGACATCCGGACCCGCCAATTCCGGGGGTAATATACCGGACACATGGAGAACATTATACGCGTCGATCAGCAGCACGCCCTACCCCGGTTCGAATCTCCGTCGTTCGCCCCAACCCTACCCACTTGAATACGCCCGGTGGCGGGTCGATACTTGAGGCCCGGCGCAACGGTGCGCCGACTTCCGATTCTGTGCGCACGGCCCTGACCGCCGACGGTCCGTGCGTCACCGGCGATGAACGGCGGACTTTGGAGTGCGGATGGCGATCCGGATCAAGTCGCGAGGTGGCGAGAGCGTCGAGCAGATGATGCGGCGCTTCAAGAAGCTCTGCGAGAAGGAAGGGCTCACCAAGGACATCAAGCGCAAGGAATTCTACGAGAAGCCCTCCGAGCGCCGCCGCCGTGCCGCACGCAAGGCGACCAACCGCCGCTTCAAGGTGGACGCGCCGCCCCCGCGCTGATCGCGGGCCGACACGCATGGATTGACCTCCGACGCCCGCGCCGCGCGCGGGCGTTGTTGCGCGCGGACGCTGCGCAGACACGATCCTGAGGTGCCCAGGGTCGATCCCGACCGGCGAACCGTGCTATATTCCCGCCCCGCGGAGTCTTGGGCGGCACAGAGCCCGCCCGGGTCATTGGCTCCCCACACCCTTGCGTTTTGAAGCAGAGGAAGAACCAGCGATGATCGAGAGCGTGCTCCCCGTCTCGCCCACCCTCGCCGCCCTCGGGGACCTCCCCCCGGCGTACTACCTCGCCCCCATCGGCGGGATCGCGGCGCTCATCATGGCCCGCTTCTTCGCGGTCTCCGTGATGAAGAAGTCCGAGGGCGATGACGAGATGATCCGCATCGCGCAGGCCGTCCGCGACGGCGCGATGGCCTATCTCACCCGCCAGTACAAGGTCGTCGCCCTGGTGTTCGTCCTGCTCGTCGCCTTCCTGGGCGTCATGAGCCTGCTCAAGCTCCAGAGCCCGATCAGCATGCTGGGCGTCCCCGTCGCGGGCCTGCTCTCGGGCCTGTGCGGCTGGTTCGGCATGAAGATGGCCACCCACGCCTCCGCCCGAACCGCCTTCGCAGCGAAGAGCTCGCTGAACGAGGGCCTCACCGTCGCCTTCCGCTCCGGCGCCGTCATGGGCCTCGTCGTGGTCGGCTTCGCCATCCTCGACATCTCCGTCTGGTTCCTCGTCTTCAACCTTATCGGGTTCGAGGGCGGCCTCCCCGTCATCACCACGATCATGCTCAGCTTCGGCATGGGCGCCTCCACCCAGGCCCTCTTCGCCCGCGTCGGCGGTGGCATCTACACCAAGGCCGCCGACGTCGGCGCCGACCTCGTGGGCAAGGTCGAGGCCGGCATCCCCGAGGACGACCCCCGCAACCCCGCCACCATCGCGGACAACGTCGGCGACAACGTCGGCGACGTCGCCGGCATGGGCGCCGACCTCTACGAGTCCTACTACGGCTCCATCCTCGCCACCATGGCCCTGGGCGTCGCCGCCGCGGTGTCGATCGCGGGTGCCGGCAACGCCACCCCGCTCGCCTTCGCCCTCGCCGCCGCCCCTCTGGGCATCGCGGGCCTGGGCATCCTCTGCTCCATCGCGGGCGTCTTCACCGTCCGGGCCAAGGAGAACGCCAACTTCTCCGAGCTGCTCAAGGGCCTGCACAAGGGCGTGTACATCGCTTCGGGCCTGATCGTCGTCGCCGCCCTCGTCCTCCTGTTCACCCTCTTCGGCGGTGATCGTCGGGGCGAGATCGAGGGCATCACCACCTGGTGGGGCCTTGCGCTCTCCATCGTCTCGGGCCTCGCCGCCGGCAACATCATCGCCTACGCCACCGAGTACTACACCTCCTATGAGCACAAGCCCACGAAGCGCATCGCCGAGCAGGCCCTCACCGGGCCCGCCACCGTCATCATCGCCGGCATCGCCGAGGGCATGAAGTCCACCTGGGCC
>DAIQNV010000028.1:0-1443 GCA_036788215.1 Phycisphaerales bacterium
TGGGTGCCGTGGAGACATCACGAAGTGATTTCTCCACGACCGCGCCGCACCCCATCCCCCGGTGCCACGGACCCGGCTCTGCGGGTCCGTGCTTGGGTGCCGTGGAGACATCACGAAGCGATGTCTCCACGATCCCCCCTCACGCCCCCGCGAGCCACCCCACCACCCCGCTGAAAAGCACCGCCGCCAGCCCAACCGTCACCACCGCCGTCACCCCGTACCCCGCGAGCCTCCCCGCACGCCCGACGCGCCAGCCTCGGGGCTTCGCATCCCCGACCACCGCCAACCTCGGGTCCGCCGCGACGCCCGCCAGGGATTCCCCTCGTCTCGCCCGGTCCTGCACCAGCGCGATGATCAAGGTCGCGTCGAACGCCCGCAGGCCCGCGAGCCCCGCCGCCCGCATCAGGTCCCGGCGGACCGTCGGGCGCACGATCCCCGCCCGCCCCCCTTCGACCCGCGACGCCACGACCGACGCGAACAACGCCGCGGCGTTCCCCGACCGGTCCCCCGCCCCGGTCTCGCGCACCGGGGCCCGCCCGATGTCGCCCCGCGCCGACACCGACGCGCCCACGCGACGCCCGGTGTTGCGTTCGTGCAACACGGGCCGGTACTCAACCCCGGTTTTCGTGGTCAGACTGGGCATCGGGTATCGGGGTGCGAGCCGCGTGCCGACAATCCGGGGGGCGAAGGGGCCCGCCGGGGCGGTACCCGTCCGACCCCCGGCCCTTCGCGTCGGAGCGTGTACACTTCTCGGCCTTCACCCGTTCTTGGCGGGTGGGGCGGGTGGAGCGGTGTTCGGAGGTTCGTGGGTGTCCGAAGCGGTGCAGGACGCATCCCGGAACGAAGGCGAGGGGCCACCCCCCGCAGACGCTCCGCGCTCGAACGCAACGACCGAGGTCGAGGCCGAGACCCCCGTCTACCCCCTCTCCGAGCCCATCCCCGATGTCCTGACCAAGCTCAGCCCCCCGGGCGTGCTCGCCAGGCTCGACCGCGCCAGCCGGCGGGGGAAGCTCCCGGGCTTCACCGGGGAGCACCGCGAGGGGCTCTGCGCCGTCTCCGCCTTCGGCGAGCCCTTCGACCGGCTCATGATCATCAAGGCGGAGCAGAACGACGACGGGCGCACCCGCCTGCGTTTCAGCCTGAAGCTCGACCTGCGCATCCCCGCCCTGCTGCTGGGCCTGCTCGCCATCACCGTCTGGCCCGGCGAGCCCCTCACGCACTCGCTGCTCGTGACCTATTTCGACTGGTACAACAGCTGGACCCAGGGCTGGTTCCGCACGTGGATGTGGTACCTCCCCCTCACCGTCCCCGCGGTCCCCCTGACCTGGCGCTGGGCGATGAAGAAGAGCAACGAGACCACCCACCAGTCGGCGCACGAAGCGGTCCGCAAGATCGCCGACGCGATCGGGGGCGACATCGTCCCACCGAAGATCCGGCGGTAGC
>DAIQNV010000028.1:1543-16140 GCA_036788215.1 Phycisphaerales bacterium
ATCTGGTACCCCTCGCGCTCGCCACGCCCACGCAACGGGTAGTCCTTGCGGAGCGGGTGCGCGGGGTACTCCTCCCAGGTCAGGATGCGGCGCAGGTCCGGGTGGTTCCGGAAGCGGATGCCGAACATGTCGAACACCTCGCGCTCGGGCCACTCCGCCCCGGGCCAGAGGTCGCACACGCTGTCGATGTACAGCGCCGGGTCCTCGACGATCCCGTCCGTCGGGATCGACGGGTCGAGGTAGACCTTCACGAAGAACCGGTCGTCCCGCTCGAAGCTCAGCAGGTTGTACACCACACCGAACCGACCGGGCATCTCCGTCGGGTAGTTCAGGTAGTCGATCCCGATCACGTCGCTCAGGAAGTTGTACGACGTCCGCGCATCAGTCTTCAGGAACGCCAGCACCTCGTGCGCGTCCTCGGGCTCCAGGATCAGCGTGGGCTGATTCCGGAACTCCGTGCCCCGGAGACGCTTGCCAGGAAACGCCTCCTTCACAGCCTTGAAGGTCGGGTGATCGAGGTTCGGCGTCGTCCGGCGTTCACTCATGTCGAGACTGTACGCGGACTCGCCCCCGCGCGATTCATCTGTGGGTGGGGCGGGGGTGGGGCGGGGGTGGGGCGGGGGTGGGGTCGCGCCTCACACGATCCCGAGCCGCCGGGCCTGGCCCGCAGCATCCTCCGCCAGGACCGCGATGGGCAGGCCCAGCCCCGCCGCCGCCCGGGCGAAGGCGCGGAGCGCCTCGATCGCCAGCGACCCCTCCCCTACCGGGCAGGCCCCAAGCCTCACCTCCGGCCCCGGGCCCACCGGAGTCACATCCGTCACCAGCACCGCCCACACCCGCTCGACCCCGAGCAGCCCCTCGGTCATCCGCCTCAGGTGGTCCTCCGCGTTCGTCAGCATCTCGGGCGTGAACAGGGCCGCCGGATCGACGAGCAGGCCCAGGCTTGCGAACCTCGCGTCGCCCCCCCACCGCCTCGCCTCCGCCCGCACCGAGGGGATGTCGCTCAGAAAGCTCGCGGCGGTCGGGCGCAGCACGAACCGGGTCTGGCCCGCCCGCTCGACCAGTTGATCGAGGGCCGCCTCGTACCGCCCCCGCCCCTCCTGCGTGAAGGTACGGAAGGAGACCGAGGGGTCCGCCGGGCTGGCGGGCTCGTCGTCCTCAGCAGCCAGCCATCCGGGCGAGATCACCACCCGTTCGAGCCCACCTGTTTCGATCCCCCCAATCAGATTCCCCGGAACGAGGCGGGCCACTTCCACGCCGTTGCCATCACGCAGAACAGATGAAACACTGGGCTGGTCCAGAACGACCCCGCCCTCCAGCGTCCAGAGCCCGGTCGAATCGTGCGTCGTCATGCCCCGAGCCTACGCACCTCGCCCGATCCCGCGAGCATGCCGCCCCCAACCCCCGCATCCCCCCCAGGTCCGCGTCGATTACACGCTGGCGGACGATCGACGACGCGTCCGATACCTCCCCTCCGTTGACCAGTCCGAGGAGGCTCCCCGATGGTTCAGATCATGCGTCAGTCGCTCTTTGATTGGCACCCCTACGCCCGTACGCGCAAGAACGCCCGGGCCCAGGCGGCGCGGGATGAGGCCCTTGTTTCCGACGCCCCCGCCCTCACGCCCGAGCGTCTGGGCGATCTTCTCGAGCCCACGCCCGCGGCCCTGACGCGGGAGCAGATCGTCGACCGCATCCTCGTTCTGAACCCGACCGCGTCGGTCGACTTCCTTGATTCCTTCACCGACGAGGGCCTCCGGGCCTATTTCTCCCGCCTGCAGCACGCCCACCGCCCGCGAGGTCGGGCCTCGGTCTGGACCCGCCCCGTGGGCCCGAGAGCCATCGGCTGCTGGGTTGCGCGCGACTGATCCGGGCCTCCGGGATACCGGGACACCCCTCGACGGCGGAGGGACGGGCGTGGTGGCCCGCCACTCCGCCGTCGTCCTTTTTGCCGGCCGATCGCCCCCGCTCGATCCGGCTGTGCGTCCCTGCGCCCCGCCTGATCCGCACCGGGCACCGCGCGAGCGGACCTTCCCGCCTTCCCGGACTCATGCCACCCCGGGCATCGGTCGATGGACGCACTGGCGCGGGGCCGAAGGTCAAGGGGCCTCACGAACCCGTCCGATAAAGCCCGTGCCCGGCCGACGCGTGGAACGCCCGCGCCGGGTCGTCCAGGCGAGCGAGAGGCCCGGTCGGGCCCCCCGCATGCCCGGCACGGCGTGTGCTCGTTCGGATCCGTCGGCCAGGGTGGAGCCCCGAGTCGGCACTGGTGATCACCCGCCCGCGTCGATCGCACGCGGGACGCGCAGGCTTTGCCCGTCCACGGAGACCGATGATGCTCGACCGCTCGATCTTCAACCGCCGTTCCGCCGCGACCACCTTCGCCCTCGCGGGCGCGGCCGCGACGCTCACCGGCTGCTCATCCATCTTCGGGACACGGGCCGACGTGGTCGACCCCGTCACGGGAGGGCCCTTCGTCGCGGAACAGGGCCCCGTCGCCTTCGACGCCAACGCCTCCAACCGCACCAACACCCCAGCCCCCGCAGTGAACAGTGCCTTCAACCAGCCCGCGACCACCACCGTCGCGACCAACGCCCAGCCACCGCGCACCAACACGCAGGCCAACCAAACCAATTCCCAGAACAACCCGCAGAACAACCCGGGCTCCCGCAGCTGGCTGGCCTTCTCGGAAGCCGCGGACGCGGAGCGCCCCGCGCCCGCTTCCCAGGAGCCCCCGATCAGCAACGCCCCCGACGGGCCCAACATGGCGGCCCGTCTTTATGGGGACATCCTCGAGACGCCCATCCCCTCAACGGGCGATGCGATCGGGCAGCACACGACAAACATCCAGCAGATCAGCTTCGCGAACGACGGGTCCGACTTCGACCCGCAGGTCTCGCGCGACGGGCTCTACCTGGTCTACGCCAGCACCCAGCACCGCCCCCAGGCGGACATCTACCTGCAGGAGATCGGCTCCCGCGTCATCACGCGGATCACCGACGACCCGGCGGGCGATGTCATGCCCAATCTTAACGCCCAGGGCGACCGGCTCGCCTTTGCCAGCAACCGCACCGGCAACTGGGACATCTGGGTGATGCCCACCACCGGCAACGGGCGGGCCATCCAGATCACCAACGACCCCGCGCACGAGCTGCACCCCAGCTTCAGCCCGGACGGCTCCAAGGTCGTCTACTGCCGGCTCGGGCCGACCTCGGGTCGCTGGGAGCTCTGGGTCGCGGATTCCTTCGGAGACACCGGCGCCCAGTTCATCGGGTACGGGCTCTTCCCCGAGTGGTGCCCCGTCCCCGGAACCGGGAATGACGGTGCCGACCGCATCCTTTTCCAGCGCTCCCGCGAGCGGGGCAGCCGGACCTTCTCCGTCTGGACCATCGATTACGACCGCAACCGCCGGCAGGCGGGTCGCGAGACGCAGATCGCTTCCGATCCCGAAACGGCGCTGATCAACCCCTCGTGGAGCCCCGACGGGTCCCGGATCGTCTACTCCGCGGTGCCCAACCCCGACCAGTGGACGGGCTCGGGTCGGAACAGCCTCCCGCCCTCCGCCTCGATCTACATGACGGGGGTCGACGGGCGCGGGACGGTCGAACTGACCCGGGGCAACGCGATCGACATGATGCCGGCGTGGAGCGTCACGGGCCGGGTCTTCTTCGTCTCCAACCGCTCGGGCGTCGAGAACCTCTGGTCGCTCGACATCGCCCCCGCGATCCTCGCCGCGACCGGGGTCGACCCCTGGAACGACATCGCCAGCATCAACAACCCCGCCAACCAGCGGGCCCAGCAGCAGAACAACCGGCCCGGCAACCCGGGCACCTTCGGCCCGGGCTTCACCGGGTTCGTCTCCGCCCCGACCGACGAGTGACCGGCGAAGACCGAGAACACACCGCTCCCGGGTGAAGCGATCACCCCCGGAGCGACGATGACCAGTACCCGGCGACACGCCGGAATCGGATGAAGGCGGGGCGGAGCCCCCGCGACTTCGGCAGGACGCCATGACAAGTGCACAGCGCATGCTCAAGGTGGGCCTCCTGATCGCTTCGGCGATCCTGGGCTCCGGGTGCGCCTCGACCGAACCGAGGCTCGTCCCCCCCACCCGCCTCACCGCGCCGTACGACACCGCCCAGGGCGACATCCTGTGGGCGGTGGCGCCGCCTCGGAATGAGAGCGGGACCACCGTCCCGAGCACGGAAGCGGTCGCCGACGCCCTCGCGAGCGCGACCAACGAGGTCGCCGGGCTGACGGCGCTCCCGGTGAACCGATCGATCCGCGCGATGCGGGCCCTCGGGCTGCGGGAGATCACCAGCCCCACGGAGGCCCAGCAGCTCGCCTCCGTCCTCGGTGTCGATGCGGTCATCGTCTCGACGATCACCGCCTTTGACCCCTACGACCCTCCGACGCTGGGCCTGACGGTCGCCCTTTACGCCGCCCCGGGCCGGCTCGACACACGGGGCCCCGCCCTCGACGACATCAGGCTCTTCAGCCTCCAGGCCACCGACAACCTCTCGACCGACACCCTCGGGGGCCAGGACCGCAGCCGATCGACCGTCGCGCGTCACTTCGACGCCCGCGACCATGAAACACTGATGGCCCTCCGCCGCTACGCCGAAGGCAGGACCGAACCCAACGACCCCTTCGGGTGGCGGGCCTATCTCAAGAGCATGCCGCTGTACACAGCGTTCGCCGCTCACCAGGCGGTCGGATCGCTCCTCGACCGGGAGTGGCTCCGGCTCGCCCGAGCACGCAACGCACCGGACCAGTAGTTGCCCGGCCGGCCCAGAGCCCGCCGAGGCGGGAGACTCGAATGGCCCTGGCCAAGGGACAACACGGAACACCCAAGCCGCCCACCGCGGCTGTGTGCCGCCCCGTCGGGCCGGGCGTCGTCGTCCTGACGAGGGGGTCCCATCGATGGCGCTTCGCGATCGAGGACCGTTCGCAGGCCTCGCGTCGCGCGCTGCTCCGCACGCTGCACCGCGCCGCGGAGCACCCGGGCTGCCCGCTCGACTGGTTCGACGCGGCGCTGGTCGCTGAGACTCTGTCGGGCGAGGGCCGGACCGCCCAGGCCGGGACCGCCGGCACCCTGACCGACACCGAAACGAATGGAACCGCAGCCGTCTCGGGTGCGAAGAGCCCCACCGGGCCTTCCCCGGAGCGCGAGGACGAGGCCGGGCAGCGCGGATGAGCCGCGAAGCCGCACGGAGTTCGATATGACCCTTCCGATCATCGATGAGTTCGCGCGCTACCTCACCCACGAGCGCCGGTTCAGCCCGTACACCGCCCGGTGCTACGGCGCCGACCTCCGGCAGTTTGTCGAGTTCCTCGTCGACGACAAGAACCTGCAGGTCGACGACGCCCGCGAGTACGCGGCGCTCGACGCCCGCAAGGCTCTGGTCACCGGCGACACGGCCCCCAAGCCCGACGCGGTGGCGGGCTCGATCGCGCCCTCGACGCTGACCGAGGTGATCTCAGGGGCCGACGCGGAGCTGATCCGGGGCTTCCTCGCCCACCTGGGCGAGCAGCAGTACTCCGCAGCGACGATGGCCCGCAAGATCGCGACCCTGCGCTCCTTCTACAAGTGGGCGGAGCGGCGCCACCTCTCCGACACCAACCCGATGACGCTCATCCGCACCCCGCGCCAGAGCAAGCGTCTGCCCAAGGCGATCACGGTCGACCAGGTGGAGAAGCTCCTGAGCGCCCCGTCCGACCGCGACATCCTGGGCCGGCGCGACCGGGCGATGCTCGAGACGCTCTACTCGACCGGCATCCGCGTCTCGGAACTCGTCGGGCTCAACATGGAGGACCTGGACCTCGAGAACGAGGCCCTGCAGGTCCTGGGCAAGGGGCGCAAGGAGCGCCTTGTCCCGCTGGGCTCGCACGCGCTCGACGCGATCAAGCGGTACATCGACCTGCTCCAGCAGACCCCGAGGCTGGCCGACGCCTGGAAGGCGACCCAGAACGGCGAGCGCACCGGCACCGCCCTCTTCGTCAACAAGCACGCCGACCGGCTCAGCTCCCGCTCGGTCCGCCGGAAGCTCGACAAGTATCTCCGCGAGGTCGGGCTCGACCCCTCGATCAGCCCGCACACCCTGCGTCACAGCTTCGCGACGCACCTCCTCGAGAACGGCGCCGACCTCCGCAGCGTGCAGGAACTCCTGGGCCACCAGTCGCTCAGCACCACGCAGGTCTACACCCACCTCACCGCCCAGCGGATGCAGGACGCCTACCGCAAGGCCCACCCGAGAGCCGAAGCGGTCTGAGGCGACCCGCCCCGCAAAGACAACCAATAGACGGTGCCACTACCCGGCGAACGCCGGGTAGTGCTCTTTTTGCAGCAACTCGCAACGATCCCCCGGTGCCCCGAACCGCCCGAAGGGCGCTTCGGGCCAACCCACCCACAACGCCCCATTCACACAGCCACTCTACCACACCGCCACTCCGCCACTCTCCCCCCCCACTACCTCCGCGGAATCAGATCCGGCCCCACCGCGTCCGCGATCTCCACGCCGAGCCGCTCCGCGGACACCGACGCGTCGAAGGGGAGCACCGCGTCCAGCCGGCCCTGGGACCCGATGACGACGACCGCTCCCGCTGCATCCGGCGCGACGCGGTCGAGCAGTTCCGCGGGGCTCGCCCACAGGGCCCCGGGCGTTCGCGCCTCCGCCTCCTCGAACCCGGGCTGGCTGGGCATGCCCCGCCACGCCTGCGCGAATGCTTCGAGCGCCGCAGCGTCGTACCCGCCCGTCGGGACCGCCAGCACGGGGCGGGCGACAACCCCCGGGAAGGCCGACGCGGGCCGACCCGCCAGCACGCTGCGCCGCGCGAGCGTCCGGCGCGCCTCGCGCACCGCCTCAGCGCCCGTGCCTGCCCCCACCCCGGCCCCCACCCCGGGTGCGTCGCGGACCACGAAGAGCACCACCGCG
Source organism: Phycisphaerales bacterium (assembly GCA_036788215.1). Lineage (GTDB taxonomy): Bacteria > Planctomycetota > Phycisphaerae > Phycisphaerales > UBA1924 > DAIQNV01. The sequence continues at coordinate 8,476 of DAIQNV010000028.1, forward strand.
CTGGGCGACCGCCCCTCGCCCGCGAACGCGAGCGCCGGCGACCACACGCCCTCGCCCCCCGCCGGCGCGAGGGCCAGGCGGGGCAGCAGATCCCCGGGCTCGAGGTCGCCCCGGCGCCCCGCGAGCGCACCGAGGCGCTCCACCTGCGTCCGGCCCTCCAGCATCGGGGGCGCTCCGAAGGCGTCGTCGGTACGCACGAACACCAGCACATGCTCCACCGGCGGACTCGACCGTACGAGGACCGTCGCCCGCTCGATCCAGGACGCGGACTCGTCGAATCCGAGCGTCAGGACGACCAGGCGCGACTCCCCCACCGCTCCCCCGTCGACCGCCCGCCACGACAGGGGCTCCGCGCCGTTGTCGTCGCCCACGAGCAGCACGCCCCCGTCCGGTTCGCCCAGGGCCAGCGCCAGGGGGGGCAGCAGGAGGGGCGGGAAGACCCCCGCGAGACGATCGGCGGCGCCGATCTTGCCCGCGTCGTCGCGGTAGACCGCGGTCGCGTTGAAGGGGTTCCACGCGAGCAGCGCCTCGTCCGTCGCGACCGCCGCGAGCCCGGACATCCGCACGCCCGCTCGCCGGCCCTCGGGGGACCAGGCGATCTCCACCCGGCGCGCGGGGCCCGCCGGCTCGTCGCCCACGAAGCTCCGCAGCTCGACCAGCGCCGACCAAGGGCGGTCCGACAGCGCGGCGCGCACCTCGTCGAGCGGTCCCGGAGCGATCGCCAGCGCGAGCGCGACCAGCGCGGGGATCACGAGCGGGCCCCCGTCGGGTGCTCTGCTCGCTGTCGCAGCGAAGCCAGCAGGTCCGCGACCGTCCCCCGACCCGGCACGACGAGATCGGGCGCGATCTCCGCCAGGGGCTCCAGCACGAACGCCCGCTCCGCGAGGCGGGGGTGCGGGACGGTCAGGCCCGGCTCGTCGATCTGCGCGTCCGCGTAGACGATCAGGTCGAGATCGAGCGTGCGAGGGCCCCAGCGTTCCTCGGTCGCGCGGTTGCGCCCCCGGGCTGCTTCGATGCTGAGCATGGCCCCGAGCAGGTCCCGGGCGGAGAGACGCGTCGCAAGTATCGCAGCAGCATTGAGATACGGCCCCTGCCCGGGCGGGCCGACCGGGGCGGTTTCGTAGGCGCCCGATCGCGCCAGCAGCGAGGTTTCCGGGAGGGAGGCGAGGGAGGCGAAGGCCATCGCGAGGTGGGCGGAGCGGTCGCCCAGATCGGAGTCGAGATTGGAGCCAAGGGCGACCGCGGCGCGGACGGGGGCCGGGTGGGGCGTAGGGGCCGGGTGGGGCATAGAGGAGTGAAGCCGGGCGGGGGGCCCGGGGCAAGGCTCGGGGCGGAGTTGCCCGATCCCGGGGATGCGGCGCCGGACCGGGCCCTCACGAACGCAAACGGGCCGCGCACCTCAGTGCGCGGCCCGTTCGGGGTGGTGGATGCGTGGTGAGCGGTCGTCGTCGGGTCAGGACCCGTTGACGGGCTCGAGTTCCTTCATGCGGTGCTGCATCTGGGCCTTGAGGCGGAGGAGGATGGAGGAGTGCATCTGGCTGACGCGGCTCTCGGAGAGATCAAGGGTGGCCCCGATCTCCTTCATCGTCATGCCCTCGTAGTAGTAGAGGACGACGATGAGGCGCTCGGCGCGGCTGAGGCCCTTGGTGATGAGGTCCTTGAGGTCCTTGCGCTGCAGGTCCTTGATGGGGCCGGTCTGGCCGTCATCCTTGATGACGTCGATCTCGCGGAGTTCGCGGGAGCCGTCGCCCTGGAAGCACTTGCGGGTGATGCTGGTGACGGAGACCGCCTGGGAGTCGCGCTTGTACTTCTCGAACTCCTCCGCCTCGATGTTGAGGCGGGTGGCGACCTCGTCGTCGGTGGCTCGCTCGCCGGTCTCCATCTCGATGGCCTGGCGGGCCTGATCGACACGGTTGGTCCTGTGGCGGACGAGGCGGGGGACCCAGTCCATCGAGCGGAGCTCATCGAGGATGGCGCCGCGGATGCGCGGGGCGCAGTAGGTCTCGAACTTGACCTTGCGCTCAAGGTCGAAGGCATCGATCGCATCCATCAGGCCAAAGAGGCCGGCCGACATGAGGTCCTCGATATCGACCTCGTCGGGGAGGCGTGCGTAGATGCGCTCCGCGTTGTAGCGGACGAGATGGAGGTACTTCTCCATCAGGTAGTTGCGCATGTCCTCGCTAGGCTCTTTGGCGTAGCGGGCCCAGATCTCCTCGATAGGGATCTGGTCGAACTGCGAGGGAAGGCCGCTCGGTTCGGCGTGCCGGGCCCCGTGCCGGCCCATGCCGCGCCCCATCGGTCGCATTGTCGCTTTGAGAATCGACATCGGTCCACTCCTTGACCCTGCTTGCCCACCGGCCCCCCCCGGGCCGCGGCTGAATCAGTCACCGATGTCGGTTGCCCTCGTTCGATCATCCCGATCGGCGGAGGGCCGGCGACTGAATCTGCCGTGAGACAGGCGTCTCACCTGGGCGTCCGTTCTTCCGTGTCCGGACTGTCGGAGTATACAGATTTCCGACCGTTTGCGAAGCTGCGAAATGCAGCGATCAGACATTCACACTAATTCATCTGGCGTCGTTTGTCGCTCATCTTTGCGGTTGATGCGGTGCAAGTCATGCGCTTCGGGGTCCTTGCCCCACCACCCGGACCTCGACGGAGTCGTCGACCTCGAGTTCCGGAGGGCGTGAGGGCTCCGGAATAGGGTGTAGGAGCTTGTAGCGGTCGATGTACTCGCGGGCCGCGGTCTGGGCCGCTTTGCCCACTGCCCAGCCCAGGAGATACCCGGCGAGCGTGCACGGGATGGCCCTCAGAAGGGTCACCGTCCCGGGGTTCCCGGCGATCATGCCCGCCAGCGTCGCGGTCGCGAACGACGACAACCCCAGCACCGCGGCGATGAATTTGGCCGGTGGCTCGACATGCATCTGGGTCGGCTCTCACTGCTTTCTACGGACCTCCGTTGCGGGGCCTATCGGCCCGGGCGTGCGGCGCCTTGAACGGTTTCGAAATTCTGTGCGGCGCGTGCGCCCGCGCAGACACCCCAGAGGGCGCGAGCGCACCGGGTCAGGTCGCGCGAGGCGCCCGCGAGCGGGGCAGCAGCGACCACCGGAACCCGGGATCGCGCGGCGCGTTCGACACGGGCGTCCCGCCGGATCGCCCCGATCGGCCGGACCGCGAGCTGCAGGAAATGCTTGGTGGTGCGAGAGATACGCGAGCAGGCGTCCGCCGCGTCCCGCTTGCCCGCTGCGGCGCTGACCACCAGCAAGGGGGGCCTCGCGGTCTCGCCGGCGCGTCGATGGGCGTGGGCCACGCACTTGATCATCGCGTACGCGTCCGCGATCGAGGCGGGTTCGGGTGTTGTCACCACGACGGTGTGGTCCGCGGTCGAGGCGAGCGTGACCGACTCGAGCCCGACGCCGGCGCCGGTGTCGACGAGCACGAGGTCGCAGGTCGCGCGGAGGCGCTCGAGACCGGTGAGGATCCCGTCCAGGTCGGGCGCATCGAGACGGGCCGCGGAGGCGCCGCCCGCGGGGCCCGGGATCAGGGTGAACCCGTAGGGCGTTTCGATCGAGGCCCGCTCGAGCTGGCCCGAACGGAGATCGGCGCGGGTGAGGCGGCGCTGGGCCGAAAGACCCAGCAGCACGTCCGCGTTCGCGACGCCAATGTCGAGATCGACCAGCGTGACGCGGAGGCCCCGCTTCGCGAGCACGACCGCGGTGTTGACCGCGAGGGTGGTCTTCCCCACGCCCCCCTTCCCGGAGGCGACGGTCACGATCGGCGCCTGGTCGGGCGGGAGGACATCGGGCGCAGCGGGGCGCGCTGCAGCGACCTCTCTCGGGGCGCTCGCGATGAGCGCCCGCAGGCGCGAGGCCTGGTCGGCGGTCACGGTCATGATGCGCCCTCGCCTTCGAGGGCGAGGCGGGCGAGCCGGTCCGCGTTGGCGGGCTCGAAGTCGTCCGGCACTTCCTGGCCCGTCGAGACATACGCGATCGGGAGCTGCGTTTCGTGGCACGCTGCGAGGATGACCCCGAGCCCCTCGGTCTCGTCCAGCTTCGTGAGCAGGAGGCGGTCCGGGCCCAGGCGCCCGAAGCGGTCCGCGGCCCGGGCCAGGGCCCGGTCGGCGCTCGACGCGGCGAGGACGAGGTGGGTCTCGTCGGGTGCAGCAGCTTCCAGGAACCCCGCCAGCTCGCCCAGTCGCGCCTCGTCGCCCGGCGAGCGCCCCGCGGTGTCGATCAGGATCAGGTCGCAGTCCGCGAAGGAATCGCGGGCCTGGGCCATCTCCGCAGGCGTCAGCGCGACCTTCACCGGCAGCCCGATGATCCCGGCGTAGGTGCGGAGCTGCTCGACCGCTGCGATGCGGTAGGTGTCGGCGGTGATGAGCCCGACGCGCCGGCCATGCCGGAGCTTCAGGGTGGCGGCGAGCTTGGCGATCGTGGTGGTCTTGCCCACCCCGGTGGGCCCGACGAAGGCGACCGCCCGCGCCGGCTCTCCGGTGCGGGGCATCTTGATCGACGGCGCGGTGCGGATCCGCTCCGCGAGGGCGCGGAGCAGCGTCTGGCGCACGATCTGCGGGTCCGCGAGTTCCGCCGGGCTGAGCTCGCTGCGGGCCTGGTTCGCGATGTCGTCCGCGATCTCCGCCGGGACCGCGTTGTCGAGCATGCCGGTGTAGTAGTTGAAGAGGGCGTCGGGGAGGCCCCCGGTCGCGAGCGCCGCGTCGCGGGCACCGCTGCGGGTCAGGTGGACCGCGGTCGAGCGCGTCGTCTGCAGCACCTGGCCCACCAGACGCCGGATCGAGTGCAGCTCCGCTTCGAGGGCCGCCTGCGCGTCCGGGCCTTGGGGCCGGAGCGTCACGGTGGTCGCCTCCAGACGCGAACCGCCCCGCGATCCATTCGGGGGCCGATACGCGGGCGCGGGCGGCGCCACCTCGACCGGGGCCACCGGGCGCGGGGCCGCGACGCGACGGGGCGCCGGGGGCGTGCGGTCTTCTCTGGGCCCGGGGCGGGGCTCCGCCAGGCGGTCCAGCGTCGCCACCGCGGCGTTGAACTCCCGGTCGGGCGCCGGATCCGGGGGTGTTGCTGCGAGGTCCTCCCCCGCGGCGGCGCGGGCCCGCCTGCGGCGCTGCTCGAGCGAGAGGGCCCCGGTCTCGGGCATGGCGGCGCTCGCGGTGATCTCAACCAGGGGCTTGGACGCGATGCCCAGGACGCCCCCCGCCCGGAGCGTGCGTGTGCGCAGAATGACCGCCTCCGGGCCGAGGTCTTTCTTGACCTCGGCGAGGCACTCAGCCATCGACCGTGCTCGGAAGGTTCGGAGGTCCATCGCCGCGCATCCCTGCAGCGTGCCCCGTGACGGGGCCGTCGGTTGAACAGGGCATCCGTGCCCCGCGTGCACTGTATCGGATCAGTGTCGTCCGTGCGTCTGATAAGGCGCAGGCGGGCGGCGATTCTCACCGATTGGCAACGAAACTCACGCGACGCCGGTCGCGGGCTGCCTTTGGGGTGTTCGCTTGGTCGGCTCGGGCGGGGAGACCAGCGCGATCGACTCCACGTCCAGCCCCGAGATGATCTCGTTGTACCCCAAGACGGAGGCAAAGGGCAGGCGCGTCTCGAGCATCTGCCGGACGACCGCCCGCACCTGCGGCGAGGCGATGACGACCGGCGGGTGCCCCGACGCGGTCAGGCGACCCAGGGCGTCGAGGATGGGCTCCGAGAGCGACTGCGCCACGCGGGCGGGCATGGTGACCGTCGTGCCCGCGGCGCCGCGGTCGATGTAGGCCGCGATCTGGTCCTCGAGGGCGGGGTCGAGGGTGACGCAGACGAGCCTGGGCTGCCCGTTCTCCGAGGGGGAGGTGTGCTGCTCGCAGATGGAGCGGCGAAGGGCGTGGCGGGTGTACTCGGTGAGGACGTCGAGGTCCTTGGTCTTGGGGGCCCAGTCGCCCAGGGTCTCGATGATGGTCTCGAGGTCGCGGATCGAGACGCGTTCCTTCAGGAGGTTCTGCAGGACGCGCTGCAGGTCGCCCAGCTTGATGATCGCGGGGATGACCTCCTCGACCAGTTTCGGCGCCTTCTGCTTGACCGTCTCGACGATGTTGGCGACCTCCTCGCGGGTCAGCAGGTCCTCCGCGTGCTTCTTGACGAGCTCGGTGAGGTGGGTCGCGAGGACCGAGGTCGGGCCGACGACGGTGTAGTTCATCGCCTCTGCGCGGGCCTGCAGGTTGGGCTCGATCCACCACGCGTCGAGCCCGAAGGCCGGCTCCTTGGTCGGGTGGCCCTTGATCTCGCCCGTCGTGATGCCCGAGTCCATCGCCAAGAGCAGGCCCGGCTCGACGCGTCCCTTCGAGACCGCGGCGCCGCGGATCTTGACGCGGTATTCGTGCGGGTCGAGCTGCACGTTGTCGCGGATGCGCACCGGGGGCATCACCAGCCCGAGTTCCGCAGCGAGCTGGCGGCGGACCGCGGTGATCCGGTCGAGTAGGTCCCCGCCCTGGGTGGTGTCGACGAGCCCGACCAGCCCGTAGCCCACCTCGAGCTCGAGGGTGTCGACCTTCAGCAGGTCCTCGACCGGGGGCGGATCGCCGGCGCCGGGCGGGGGCAGCGCCGCTTCCGCTGCGGCGCTGTCGGTCGCCGCCTTCTCCCGCCGGATGAAGAAGACGCCCAGCCCGATGAGGCCCGACGCTGTGAGGACGAGGGGGACGGTGGGCAGTGGGGTCATCGCGAGGATGGCGAGGAAGATGCCGGTGATGATCAGGCCCCGGGGCTTGGAGACGAGCTGGCTGGTGAGCTCCATGCCCAGGTCGTTCTTCTGCCCGGCCTGGGTGACGATCAGCGCCGAGGCGATGGCGATGACGAACGAGGGGATCTGGCTGGTCAGACCGTCGCCGATGGTCAGGATGGTGAAGCTCCGGGCGGTCTCGCCCAGGGGCCAGCCCTTCTCGATCATGCCGACCGCGAACCCGCCCAGGATGTTGATCGCTGTGATGATGATGCCCGCGATCGCGTCGCCCTTGACGAACTTGGAGGCACCGTCCATGGAGCCGAAGAAGTCCGCCTCCCGCGAGATCTCCTCGCGCCGGGCCCGGGCCTCGGACTCGGTGATGAGCCCCGCGTTCAGGTCCGAGTCGATCGCCATCTGCTTGCCGGGCATGGCGTCGAGGGTGAAGCGGGCGGCGACCTCGGAGATGCGGCCCGCGCCCTTGGTGATGACCATGAACTGCACCACCATGATGATGGAGAAGATGATGATGCCCACGAAGAGCGAGCCCCCGGCGACGAAGGTGCCGAAGGTCGCGATGACCTCTCCCGCCACCTCCATCACGCCCTCGGGGCTGTCGGCGTCGGCGGTCAGGATGAGACGCGTCGACGCGATATTGAGGACCAGGCGGAACAGCGTCGTCGCCAGCAGCAGCGACGGGAAGACCGAGAACTCCAGGGGCTTGGCCATGTAGAGCGTCGTCAGCAGGACGATCACCGCCAGGGAGATGTTGAGGCTGATCAGGATGTCGAGCGCCTCGGGCGGCAGCGGCACGAGGATGACGACCAGCAGCCCGACGAACGCGACCGGCACCAGCAGCGAGCGGTGCTTGTCGACGAACGCGATCGCGCGTGCGACGAGGGTGGTGGGCTCGGGCTGGAGGGGGGAATCGGGCATCGGGGATCAGGCAAGCGGTGGGCA
>DAIQNV010000028.1:16240-34498 GCA_036788215.1 Phycisphaerales bacterium
GCGGTGGGCAATGGGCAATGTGCAATGGGAACGAAGATTCATCCGGCGGTAGCGGGCTCCTGTGCTGGTCTTCCGACGCGGGTGGCCTTGCCTCTCCGCGCCGCTTCGGAGTCGATGCGGTACACGTACGCCAGGACCTCCGCGACCGCCTCGTAGTGCTCGGGGTGGATCTCGGAGCCGATGTGGGTGCCGTGGTAGAGGGCGCGGGCGAGGGGCGGGCGTTCGACGACGGGGATGTTGTGCTGCCTGGCGATCTGGCGGATGCGCCAGGCGAGGAGGTCGGCTCCCTTGACGACGACCTTGGGTGCCGCCATCTCGTCCGCGTCGTACTGGATGCCGACGGAGAAGTGCGTGGGGTTGGTGACGATAACGTCGGCCTTGGGCGTACCGGAGTTGATCTGCTGGCTGACGATGTCGCGGTAGACCTCGTAGCGCCGGCGCTTGACCTGCGGGTCGCCCTCCATCGAGCGTCGCTCGTCCTTGACCTCGTGCTTGGTCATCTTGAGGTCCTTCTTATGCTGCCACTTCTGGTAGATGTAGTCGATGAACCCGATGAAGATCAGGAGTATGGTGAGCGCGATCGCGAGTTCGAGCGCGAGCTGGCCCATGACCAGCATGCCCTGCACCGGCCCCATGGCGGCGAGGCTCGCGACGGTCTCCATGCGGACCGCGAGGATCAGCCACGAGACCCCGATGGCGGCGATGAGCTTGAGCGAGTTGGTGCCGCTCTTCACGAGGTTCCGCATGCCGACGAGCTTCTTGGCGCCGCTGATGGGGTTGAGCTTGCTGAGCTTGGGTCGCAGGGGCTGCGTGGTGAAGAGCCAGCCCACCTGGACGTACTGCGTCGCGTAGGTGACGAGGAAGGCGATCACGAGGAACGGGGCGACCATGAGGCCGACATTGAGCATCGCGTCACGGAACGCGGTGCCCAGCTCGGCGACGGTCACGATGCCGCCCTGGAGCTGGTTGGCGAGGATGCGCCGCATGAGGAGCGCGAGGTCCTCGAGCAGCCCGCCGCCCATGAGCGCCAGCACGACCGTCGCCATGAGCAGCGTCACGGCGCTGCCCAGGTCCTGGCTCTTGGCGACCTGGCCCCGGTTGCGGGCCTCGCCCAGGCGGCGCGGGGTCGCGTCCTCGGTCTTCTCGCCCATGTCGTCGGCCACCGGTCAGTTCCCCCCGCCGGTCGAGAGGGACCGGGCCCAGTCCGAGGCCTGCATGATGCCCCACTCGAAGTGGGCACCGATGACCTCGTTGATCGTGAAGATCGAGATGAGCATCATGGCGACGCCGAAGACGATCTTGATCGCGAAGCCCACGGACATGACGTTGATCTGGGGCATCGTCTTCATGACGAAGCCGATCACGATCAGCAGCAGAATGATGACCGCGAGCACGGGCATCGCGATCGAGAGGGCCGCCTCGGTCCCCGCGGTTAGCACGCGGAGCATGGTCTCCGCCGGGTTCATGGTGAAGTCGACGCCCCCGACCGGCACGCGCTCGAAGGTGTGCACGACCGCGAGGAACATCGTCTCGAGCCCGCCGATCGTGGCGAAGATGACGAGCCCCATGTAGAACATCATCGAGCCCAGCGAGTTGAGGTTGGTGTCGAGCTCGGGGTTGTACGCCTGGGCGAGCGCCAGGCCCATCTGGTAGCCCATGATGTGGCCCGCCATCTCGATCGCGATGAAGGGCAGCCCGCCGATGGCCCCGATCCCCATCCCGATCAGGAGCTCCCCGAACAGCGCGACGCCCAGATCCATCAGCCCCGTCGGGGGCTGGGCCGCCTCGATGATCCCGGGCCAGCCATAGACCGCGACCGCGATGCCCGCCGCCATCAGCACGCGGTAGCGGACGGGGACGCTGCCGCTCGAGACCATGGGCATGAAGATCATGACGCCCAGCACGCGGATGAAGACCATCGACCACGGGAGGGCGTGGGCGAGGAGGGGCGAGATGTCGACGGTCGCGGGTTCCACGCGGGGAGGGTCCTCTAGAAGAGGCGGAACATCTCGGCGGTGTATTCGACGAGCCGGCCGATGATCCAGGGGAGGAGCAGGGCGGCGACGACGACCATGACCGTGATCTTGGGCACGAAGGTCAGCGTCTGGTCCTGGATGCTCGTGATGCTCTGGAAGAGCGAGATGAGCAGGCCGATGACGACGCCCGCGAGCAGGATGGGCGCCGAGATCTTCAGAACGAGGATGAGCGTGTCGCGAACGAGGAAGACCGCCGATTCGTCGTAGATCATCGCTTCGCCCCCTTCGGCGGGGTCGGGCGCAGGGGCGGGAGCGGGGGCAGGACCTCCGGCGGGCCCGACGCCCGGTAGCGGATGTAGCCCAGGAGCGGGAGCACGATCATCGCCGCCGCCTGGGCGCTCAGCCTCTCGGCGGAGCCGTCCTGCACGAAGGTCTCGAGCAGGCTCCCGACGACGAGGGTCCAACCGTCGACGAGGACGAAGAGCAGCAGCTTGAACGGGAGCGAGATGAGCACCGGCGGGAGCATCATCATGCTCATCGAGATGAGGATGCTCGCGATGACCATGTCGATGACAAGGAAGGGCAGGTACACCCGGAAGCCCATGATGAACCCCACCTTGAGCTCGCTCAGCATGTATGCCGGGACCAGCACCGCGGTCGGGACGTCGGCCCGGGTCATGTTCTGGGGCTCGGAGATGTCGACTCCGTTGTAGTCGAGAAGCATGTAGACGCTCGACCAGTTCCCGGTGGCCTCGATCTGGTCGAACATGTAGTCCCGCAGGGGCTGGGCCCCGCGGTCCCAGAGCTCGCTATAGTCGGCGATATCACCCGACTGCCAGGGCAGGATCGCCTCCTTGTGGATCCGGTCGATCGTCGGACCCATGACCATCACCGTGAGGAAGAGCGCCAGCGAGGTGACGACCTGCGCCGGCGGGATCGCCTGCGTCCCGATCGCCTGTCGCAGCAGCGCGAGCACGATGAGGATCCGCACGAAGCAGGTCGTCATCAGCATCACCGAGGGCACCAGGCTCAGCACCGTCAGCAGAACCATGATGTTCAGCGCCACGCTGAACCCGCGCCGGTCGTCCGCGTTCGCGCCGAGACCCGCCGGGGGCACCGGCCCGTCCGGACCACCGGGCACAAGCCCGCCAAAGGTCGCGGCATCCGCGGCGTTGTTGGGCAGCAGCTGCGCCGCGTCCCCGATGATGCGGAAGGGGTTGAGCGCCGGATCGGAGAGCACCGAGGGCGTGTTCGGCACCGGCGCCGTGATCGCGGGGTTCACGCGCGCCGGGATCGGCGGGCCCACGAGGTCCTGCGACTGCGCAGCCGACACGCCCGCGAAGAAACACAACGCGCCGATGATCACCCCGAACCGGATCACGCGGTGACTCCTTCGCCCAGGGTCGACAGGCGGGCCCGCAGGCGCGAGACCGCGTCGCCCGGAGAGGCCGACGCCGGTGGCCCCTGCGTCGACAGCAACTCGACGCGATCGCCCCCGGGCGAGGTCTGCACCCGCCGGAAGGGCGAGGGCCCGGGCCTCGGGCTCGCGCGGTCGAAGGCCGCCTCGGCGCTCTCGACCGCTTCGCGGAAGCGGGCCTGCGTCTCCCGAGCCTCCTCCTCGCGGGTCTTGAGCAGCAGGTCGGCGACCTCCTCGGGGTCGGTGATCTCGCACAGGGGGGTCATCGTCGGGCCCGCCTTGCCGCCCGTTGCATGAAAGGTCACCAGCACCCGGCTCCCGATGTGGAAGAGCACCAGCGTCTGGCCCCGCGACATCGGGTAGCGGGCGAGCACCTGCGCCACCCCCGAAGGCGCACGACCGCCCGCGCCGAGCTGCCCCGCGAGCCCGCCCTGCTTCTTCGCAGCCCACCGCGCCCCGAACGCGAGCGCGCCGATCAGCCCGACCACCAGGGCGAGCGAGCCCAGCGTGCGGACGATGTCCATCCCGGTCGCGTCTTCGTTGGCGCCGATCGCTGCGGGGCGCTCCGCCGTCGGGCTCGGGGCACCCAGGGGCAGCGTGCGCGGATCAGCGGGGAGCGGGCCCGTCTGCCCGCCGGCAAAGGAGCACCCGAGCGCGATCACGAACGCCGGAACGAGGACACGACGCCTGGTTGACGGGGATCTCGCGGTCATGGTCGGCCTTCCTGGCCTCGGGTCGCGGGACGGGCTCCGCCGTCCGGCCTACCGGTTGCGCTTCGGGTCTCAGGCGTCGGTCGCGTGCTCCGCCGTCGCGTCGAGGATCTCGTTGACACGGACGCAGAACGCGTCGTTCAGCACCAGCACCTCGCCCCGGGCGACGAGACGCCCGTTGACATGGACATCGACGGGGTCGCCCGCGAGCTTGTCGAGCTCGACGACCGCCCCCTCGCCCAGCCGGAGGACATCCTCCACCAGCATCCGCGTCCGCCCCAGCTCGATCGTCACGTGCAGGTTCACATCGCCCAGGAGGTCGATCGCGACCTGCTCCTGGCGCGTCGGCGCAGCGCTGAACGCCGGGGGCTCGAAGGGCGTCGCCCCGCCCGGCACGCTCACCACCGGCGGCGCCTGCTGCGCCGTCTGCTGGGCAGCCTCACGGGCCGCCTCACGGGCCGCGGCTCGCGGAGACATGGGGGCCGACGCCGGGCTCGCGGCGTCCTGCACGCCGGCGATCGCCGCCTGCACCGCGGCGAGCGCCGCGGCTTCCTCGTCGCTCGGGGCGTCCTCTTCCGCGTCCGCCTTTACCTCGTCGAGCTGGCGGGCGGCGTCATCGAGGGCAGCCGCAGCCTCCTCCGCCGGGTCCGGCGTGGGCTCATCGCCCGCCGGGGCCTCGCCCTGGGGCTCGTTCGGTGCGTCCTGCTCGTTCTGGCTGGCGTCGTCGCGCTCTTCGTCGGCCATCCTGACCTCCCCTGCCGGATCGGAGCCGGCTGCGGGTTCGGGGTCCGGGCGCTCCGCGCCACGGGACGGCCCCGGGCGTGCGCCCTCCGCCGTCGCAGTCGAGATCGGACGCCCCGGGGGCGGAGGGTCAAAAACGACCCCCGCGCAGCGCATCTTCAGCCGGGAGGATGAGGATCCCGGTCGCGGACAAGGCAGGACTTGCGCATCTCCCCCGGATCCGGGGCGCGGACGACCCCGCCCCCCGCCCGGCCCGCCCGGGGCTCAATAGTCCATCGGCGCGCCCATGCACTTGGGGATGATGACCCTTTCGACGCGGGGGATGCCCGCCTGGTCGTAGCCGAAGACCTCGTTCACGTACTGGTTGAGCTGGCGGGTGATCGACTCGAGCCCGGGCTCCCGCAGGTGCCGGTCCTGGGCGCTCCTGATGATCCGGGCGACGCCCTCCTCGATCTCGTTCCGCCGCTTCTCCTTCTCCGCCTCGACCCGCTCCACGTTCTTGTTCCGCACACGCAGGAACACGTGCACCTCCCACTGCCACACCCGGCCCGTCGCCATGTTCTGGAACTTGTCGCGGACGAGTTCGATCTCGACCGGGCGCTCCCGGTCGTTCTCCTCCTCGCCCTCGAGCTGCGCGGACTGGGCGCTGGTGCTCGAGCCCATCGTGAACTTCATGATCCCGAAGACCGCGACCGCCTCGACGACCATGATCGCCGCGACGATCATCATCGTCTTCATCCCGCTCTTCTTCGGCGCCTCGGCATTGGCTTCGTCGGCCATCGCTCCCACTCCTCTCGCTCACGCGCTCACGGTCGGGCCCGGCCCGTGCCGAACGGGTCGGGGTGGATCTGGTCGATCAGGCGGTCGGTGATGTACACCTGCACCCGCCGGTTCTCCGCGGGCTGCCCCGCCCCCGCCCCGGAGGGCAGCCCCGCCGGCTCCGCGTCCGCAGCCGCTTCCACCCGCAGGATCGCCGGATTCACCCCGCACTCGTTGACCAGGAAGTCGTACGCCGCCTGCGCCCGGGCGAAGGAGACCTCGACCGCCGAGCCGGCGGTCGTGTCCTCGAAGCCCCAGGCGTGCCCCACGATGCGGGTGATGTTCGTCCGGTCCGCCAGCTTGGGCGCGACGTCCTCGCGCAGCATCTTCCGGGCGGACGCGGAGAGCTCGATCGACCCCGGCTCGAAGGGCATGGTCCCGCCGACCGCGTGCCAGTTGCCCTCGTGCACCACGCTGACGGTGTCGTGCCGCCCGACGACGTTGGGATCGTTCTGCTTGTTGACCTGCGCGCCCTGGTCGTCGCGCTTGGCCATCTCCTCGAGCATGTTGATCGTGGCGTTGGTCGGCGCATCCTTGATCGGCGCCTGGCCCATGCCCCCCTCGAAGCCCAGGGCCTCCTTGATCTTCTCCAGCACCTCCCGGAACTCGCGGGGCTGCTTCAGCTCGCTGAAGGCCGCGAGCAGGATGAAGAAGCACAGCAGGAGCGACATCAGGTCGCCGTAGGTCACGACCCACTCGGGAACGCCCTGCTGCTCCTGCTTGCGCTTCTTGGGCATATCAGGCCGCCTCCTTCTCCGCCTCAGCCCGGCGTGCGGGCGGGAGGAAGGTCAGCAGCTTGCTCTCAACGACGCGCGGGTTGTCGCCCGACTGGATCGCCATGACGCCCGCGATGATCACGGTCTTCACCGTGATCTCCTCCGCGTCGCGGGCCGCCAGCTTGTCGCCCACCGGGCCCGCGAACACGTTCGCGATCAGCGCGCCGTACATCGTCGTGATCAGCGCCACAGCCATGCCGGGGCCGATCGCCGCCGGATCGTCCATGTTCTGCAGCATAAAGATCAGCCCCATCAGCGTCCCGATCATCCCGAACGCGGGGGCGTACTTGCCGACGTTGTCGAGCGCCTTCTTGCCCATCGTGTGCCGGTCCATCAGCGCCTCGAGCTCCGTCTCCATGATCGTCCGGATCAGCTCGGGGTCCGTCCCGTCCACCGCCATCTTGATCCCGCGCACGATGAACGGGTCCTTCATCTCCTCGATCAGGTTCTCGAGGCTCAGGATGCCCTCGCGACGCGCCACCTCCGCGTACTTGACCAGGTCGCGGATCGTGTCGAGCACGTCCGGCTGCACCCCGAAGAACGCCTTGAGGACCACCGTGTGGATCTTCAGCGCGAACGCCAGCGGGAACGACATCAGGATCGCGCCCGTCGTCCCGCCGAAGACCACGAAGATCGACGCGACATCGACCAGCGCAACGAGGTTACCCCCGCCGATCATGATGCCGATCAGGATGGCCGCGACCCCGACGATGAGGCCGACCACGGTGCCGATGTCCACGACGGTGTCCTCCGGAGCGTGCCCGCGTCATCCGGACGCGGCTTCCTCCCCGGTTCGTCGGACCGGCGGGACCGTCACTTGATCCCCCCGTTACCCGACCCGACCCAACACCGGGGTTCCCGGACGCCGCCAGGCCGAACGAGTCGCACACATGGCGGGCCCCCGCCCCGGTCCGGGGAAGACCCCGCGCAACCCGGCCACGCCCCCAGCGCGTCAGCTCGGGGGCTGCCACTGGCGGAGGTGCCGCCCGTACTCGATCGAGCGGGCAACCACCTCGCGCATGGATTCCTTCACGAGCATCCGCTCCCCGTTGATGAGCGTGAGGATCGTGTCGGGCTGTTCCTCGATGGTGCGGATGAGCTCCGCGTTCACGACGAATCGCTGTCCGTTGAGTCGTGTGAGGCTGATCACGGGTCACACCTCCGCATGGATCGGTCCGGTCATCATCGCCCGAGCACCAGGAGCTGCTGCATCAGCTCGTCGGTCGTGCGGATGATCCGGCTGGCCGCGTTGTAGCCGGTCTGCGTGAGGATCAGGTTGATGAACTCCGCGCCGAGGTCGACGTTGCTCAGCTCCAGGGAGCCACCAACGATCCGCCCGGACGCCAGCTCGCCCGGAGCGACATACACCGCCGGGCCCGAGTTCGCACCCGGGCTGTACAGCCCGGCGCCCTCGTCGAAGAGGCCCTCCGTGTTCGCGAACTGCGCCAGGATCACCTGGCCCAGCGTCCGCACCGCGCCGTTGCTGAACGCGCCCTGCACGCGCCCGTCCTCCGCCACCGCGAACCGCTCGAGCACCCCGGAGGGCAGCCCGTCGCGGAAGACCGCAGCGAACTGGCTCGGGGTGTCGGTCAGCGCCGTCATCCGCCCGGTCGTGCTCTGCAGGTCGAGGTTGAACACCAGAGGAGACGCCGCCCCCGTCCCCGCGCGGTTCAGCGCCACCGCGATCGGCAGGTCCTCCGCGAGCTGACCGAAGGTGTCGAACTGCACCTCACCCGACGCCAGGTGCAGCCCCCCCGTGCTCTCCGGGCTCTGGATGTCGTAGCGCCACCGCGTCCCGCCGACGCCCTTGTTCACGAGGGTGAACGAGACATCCACCTCGACCGGCGTGCCCAGGGAGTCGTACACGACCATCGTCGTCCGCCGCCCCTCGCCCGTCGCGCTCGCGGTCTGGGCGCTCACGAAGGGCAGGCGGGCGAGCGAACCGTTGGCGTCGATCAGGCGCAGCGCGTCCGAGTCCAGACCGAGGCTGTTGGCGGTGCCCGAGTTCCCCACCACGCTGATGATCCCGGTCGCGGGGTCCAGCCTTGCGCCGGGGCTCGCCCCGTCGGGGTTGATCGCGCCCACGGAGTGGATGCCCAGCGCACCGTTCAGAAATGTCAGCAGCTCGTCCACCGTCGTCGCAGCGGTGATCGGCAACTCCGCATCGGGCAGGCGCTTCGTCCCCTTGCTCGCGCCCGCGATGCGCAGGATCTGCCCGTCCGCGAACATCGGCACATCCGTCCCGGGCTGCAGCGGGTCCTCGATCTCCGTCAGCAGGCTCGTCCCGAGGAGCAGGCTCGGCGCCGCGGCACCGAGCGGGACGGACGTGAGCCGCAGCCCGTCCGTGATCGTCCCGAGGAGGTTGAAGGCCGACCCGCTGGTCGCGACCTGCCCATCCGCATTGAGGTTCCCCGCGAGCGAGACCTGCGTCGTCGCCTGGGCGATGCGCAGCTTGCCGACCGGGACGCTGATGGGCCGCACCTGCCCCTGCGTGATGTTGAAGGCGTCGTCGACCGCCCAGCCCACGAGCGTCTCACCCGAGATCGTCGTCAGCGTGTCGTTCTCGTCGGGCCGGAACGCCCCGTTCCGCGTGTAGAAGAACTCACCAT
Source organism: Phycisphaerales bacterium (assembly GCA_036788215.1). Taxonomy (GTDB): domain Bacteria; phylum Planctomycetota; class Phycisphaerae; order Phycisphaerales; family UBA1924; genus DAIQNV01. Next base: position 25,289 of record DAIQNV010000028.1, read on the forward strand.
CGCGCTGCACCGTGAAGAACCCCTCGCCCTCGATCGCGAGGTCGCGCGGGTCGCCCGTCGCGCTCAGGCTGCCGGTCGAGAAGTCCCGCTGCGTGCCCGAGATCCCGACGCCCAGGCCGATCTGCCCGGGGTTCGTCCCGCCCAGTTCGCCCGTCGGCGCGCTCCCGAGCTTGAAGTCCTGCGTGAACTTGCTCTCGAACATCAGCCGGCTGGACTTGAACGCGACCGTGTTCACGTTCGCGATGTTGTTGCCGATGACATCGAGCCGCCGCGCGTGCGCGTTCAGGCTGCTCAAACCCGTGTACAGAGAGGTCGTCGAAGCCATCCGTGGTCCGTCCGGTTGGGCCGCGGCGCAGCCTTGCGCACGCAGCGGTCTCGCTCAGGATCCCTCACCCCGCCAGGAGGTCGCTCAGCCCGCGATTGTCGATCCGCCACAACGGGTCGGCCGACACCACGCCGCCCGGCGCGTCGAGGTCGCCCTTCGACGCCGCCCGGACGACCCCCTGCACGCCCACCACCTCCGACTCATGGTTCACCAGCCCGGTCACCCGGCGGCCCGCGACATCCACGACGAGCGCGTGCCCGTCGATCATCACGACGCCCCGCGCCGCGCCCGCCGCCTCGAGCCGGTCGACCGCGGCGCTCAGGCGTTCGTGGCCCGAGGCATCGAGCTCGACGCCCAGCCTCGAATCCATCACGACGGGCAGGCCGCTCCGCACATCGCCCCCCCGCGCACTCGCCAGGAGCCTCGCGAAGTCGAACGCGCCCGCCCCGCCCGCCCCGGGCCCCTCGACGCCCGCCGGGCGGACGCCGGAGCCCAGAACCTTCAGGAGATCGTCACCGTTGACCTTCATCATGGCGTCCCGTCCCCGTTGTCATCGTTGGTGTCGTCGTCATCGTCGGGCGGGGTGTCGTCGTTCTGCGGGGTGAACCCGCCGACGATCTCGTCCACGTTGTCGACATTCACACGCGAGCCGTCCCACAGGTTCAGCACCGAGCCCTGCGCCGTACGGCTCACGCTCAAGACGAGGTCCTGCACGCGCCGACCGTCCTCGGAGACGCCCGAGACCAGGGCGCCGATCAGGCCCGCCGCCGACGCGAACGAACTCTGGTCGACCAGCTCCCGGAGCGAGTCGGTCATCGTCTGGTTCGATTCGATCGAGCGGATCAGGGCGATCTGCTCCATCAGGGCCTTGGTGTCGTTGGGCTCCAAGGGGTCCTGCTGCGTCAGCTCGGACATCATGATCTCGAAAAACTCGTTGTTCGAGAGCGCGCCGAACTGGCGGTCACGATCAGAGTTATTCGAGGCCGAACCGACAGCCGCGGCGCTGCCCGCACCGGAAACCGCACTCATCGCGCTCCCTTTCAGGTTCGATCCGCCCGCAACGGCTCCGCCGCCCCGCGCGTCAGACAGTCGTGTCCAGGCGCACCGTCAGCCGGCGCGCCGATCCGTGGCGCACCGCGCTCCCGTCTTCGCCCAGCGGCTCCGCCGCACGCGGGACGCCCTCCGGCCCCGCCCCGCCGGAATCCCTTCCGGCGTTGCCGGCCTCATGCCGGCGATCGCCATCCCGCCCGCGGTCCTCCCCGGGCGTGTCGTCGCGACGCTCCGCGTCGCCCTCGGGCCTCCAGCCCGTCCCCGCGTCCTGCGGGCCCTGCCGCGACCCCGGCTCCTGCCGCGTCGCGTGCTGATCCATCCGGGCGCTCTCCGCGCCCCGCGTGTCGGCCCATCGCTGGACCTCGAGCGAATCGACCCGGAGTCCCCGCGCTTCCAGCGCAGCCCGCAGGCGATCCACGCCGACTTCAAGCAAGCCGCGTGCCGATTCCTGGCTCGCCTCCACCCGGGCGTTCACCACCCCGTGACGCAGCTTCAGGTGCACACGCACCTCGCCCAGCGCCTCGGGGTTCAGCCGCAGCGTCATCTGCCCGCCCTTGGCCTTCACCAGGCTCGCCAGCCCGCCCTGCACCTTGCCCAGCGCCGCCTCCGCCTCCGCCTGCAGCGCCGCGTTCCCGTGGCGCGGTGCGGGCGCAGCCTGGGGCCTTGCCGCTCCGTCGTTCATCTTCGCAGCAGCGGGCGAAACCGCCCCGGGCATCGCCGGCGCCGTCCCCGTCGTCGCCCGCAGCGCGCCCACAGCCGCTCCAGCGCCCGCGTTGCTCGCCGCGGCGCCGTTCGACGCACCCGGCGCCGACGAGGATGGCCCCACCGGCGCCACAGCCACCAAAGTCCCTTGTTTCTGCGAGTTCGCGGGCGATCCCTCCGCCGTCCCCGCGTCCACAGGCGCCGCCCGCTCTAGGGGCCTCGCCAGGGACCGCTCGTCCACCGCGCGCCGCTGGCGCTCACCCACGCTCGCGTCATCGCCCGATCCGGCGTGTGACCCCGAACGCGGATCGCCTGCTATCTCCGGGCGACCGGGCCGCGCCGCGTTCCCCGAGTCCGTCGCCACCCGTTCCTCAGCCGCCGCTGGCCCCACCGGCGACGCCGGCCCCTCGCGCATCCGGCGCTCCGCCTCACTCGCCGGGTCCCGCCCCGCCGCCGGGTCCACCTCCGCCCGCTGGGCGACCGCGTCGTAGAGCTCGCCGCTCGCCGCGTTCTGCGCCGCGTCCGAACCCGTCCCCCCGCCCAGCGTCGCACTCAGCGTGCGCATCAGCTGCGCAAACACCGCACTCGCCGCCCCACCCTCGCGGCGCGGTTCCTGCGCCGGCGTGGTTGGGCGCTGCGCGTCCCGTTCGATTGTTGCGAAAGGTGTCGTTGTCACGAGCCGCTGCCCCTACTGGGCCGCGGCTTCCAATCCGCGGACCCGCAGGGCTTCCAGCAACTCCGAAGCCAACTCCGGCTGCTCGTTGCCCACGAAGGCCGCGATGATCTTCGTGCGGGTCCTGTCCTGCATCGCGTTGAGGTAGCTCACCGCCTGCTCCATCTCTCCCTGATCGAGCAGCGCCTGCAGCGTCAGCCGCGCATCGTCCGCCTTCAGCCCCTCCAGGCTCGCCAGCGCCTTCCTGAACTGCTCGCCCCCCTCGATCTCCTTCAGCCGCTCGCGCATCTGCTCGAACCGCGTCCGCTCCTGGTCGAATCCCGCCCGCTCCTGCTCCAGGAGCCGGCGCTCCGCCCGCAGCGACCGCTGCAGGTCGTTCACCTCGCGCCGCAGACGCTCGATCCGCTGCGTGTCCAGCTCGCTCACCTCCAGGCGCAGCGCCAGCGACTCCGCCGCCGATACCGGGGGCCCGGGCGGGCCCATCTGCGCCGCGAGCGAAGCCGCCTCCGCCTCCGCCTCCGACCGCTCGCGCTCCAGCCGGGCCTGTGTGATCGCCACCGGCTCCTGGAAGAGGTCGCGCACCGACTCCACCCGGTCCGGGCTCAGCCTGCCCGTGCTGTAGAGCCACCCCCCCACGCCCGCCAGCGCGAGCAGGTTCGCCACCGCCACCACGCCGATCGCTCCGATCAGGCTCTTCACGCCGCAGCCCCCTCGTCATCGCCGAACGCGACCGACGCCGCCCCCCGACCGTGCCGCACCGTCGCCAGCTCATCGAGCGCCGCCGCCTCCGCCCTGCTCAGGTCCCGGCGCCACGCCTCGAACCGCTTGTCCTTCAGCGCCTCGACCGCCCGCCGCCGTGTCGCCGCTTCGAGCAATGCCAGCCTCGCTTCGTCGAGCTGCTCGTACACCCCCGCCAGTCGCAGCGCCGCCCGCTGCGCCAGCGTGATCAGGTGCAAGGACGCGTTCGCCTGCACCCGCACCGCCCCGATGTCCACACCCTCGCCCACACGCGCCGAAGCAAGCCGGTCGCCCAGGTCCTCCCGCTCCGACACGATCGCCCGCTGGTACCCCCGGATCTCCTCCTCGATCGCGATCCGCTGCGCCTCCAGGCGCGCGACGACACGCTGCCGCGCCTCCTCGTCACGCTTCCGCTGACGCAACACCGGCTCCAGACCAAAGCTGAACTTCGCCATCGATCACCGACCTCCCTGCGACCGCTCCGCGATCGCCTCGCCCGACTGCATCGCCGTCCTGATCAGACGCTCCCGCTCCGCCTCGAAAGACATGCGTTCGGATGTCCCCTGGCGCAGCAGCCCGTCGATCGCGGGCTTCATGTCGATCGACACGTCCGTCTCCGCGTCCGACCCCTTCGCGTACGCCCCGATCTGCACCAGCTCTTCCACCTCGCGAAACTTCGCCAAAAGCCGCCTCACCTGCTGCGCCGCCGCACGGTGCGTCTCGTCGCTCACCTCGTTCGCCACACGGCTCACCGAGTCCAGCACATCGATCGCCGGGTAGTGCCCCTGGTGCGCCAGGCGCCGGCTCAGGATCACGTGCCCGTCCAGGATCCCCCGCGCCGCGTCCGCGATCGGCTCGGTCATGTCGTCGCCCTCGACGAGGATCGTGTACAGCCCCGTCACCGACCCCCCGTTCCCCGACGCCCCCACCACCGACCCCGCCCGCTCCAGCAGCAGCGCCAGTTCGCTGAAGACGCTGGGCGTGTACCCCTTCGTCGCCGGGGGCTCGCCCACGCTCAGCCCCACCTGCCTCTGCGCATGCGCGAACCGCGTCACCGAGTCCATCACCAGCAGCACGTCCAGCCCGCAATCCCTGAGGAACTCCGCCTGCCCGCACGCCAGCTTTGCCGCCCGCAGTCGCATGAGCGGGCTCTCGTCCCCCGTCGCCACCACCACCGTCGCCCGCGCCAGCCCCTCCGGCCCCAGCGTGTGCTCCACGAAGTCCTTCACCTCGCGACCGCGCTCGCCGATCAGCGCGATCACCACCGCGTCCGCCTCCGTCCCCCGCGCGATCTGCCCAAGGAGCGTGCTCTTCCCCACGCCGGGCCCCGCGAACACCCCGAGACGCTGCCCCCGACCAAGGGGCGTCATCAGGTCGATCGCCCGCACCCCCGTCCGCAGGGGCTGCGTGATCCGCGAGCGGTCCATCGCCCCGATCGGTGCCGGCGCCAGCGCCCGCTGCGCATCGGCCACGATCGCCGCCCCGCCATCGATCGGCTTCCCGAGCGCGTTCACCACCCGCCCCAGAAGCCCCCCGCCCACGGGCCCGACAGGCGTCGCGCTCACACCCTGCACGCGGTCCCCGGGCCGGATCCCCGTCAGCCCCCCCAGCATCATCACGCACGACCGGTGGCGCGTGAACCCCACCACCTCGCCCGGGCTCCGCCCCGCCCCCACCTCCACCAGCGCCCCCACAGGCAAGGGCAACTCGTCCACCAGCACCGTCAGCCCGCGCAGCTCCGCCACCCGCCCCACGATCCGCATCGGGAGCAGCCCCTCCAGCGTCTCGAACTCCGACGCCAGCACGCTCAAGCCTCGCCCCCCCCCGCGCCCTCGCCCACGGGCCCCGCCTCACCAGCGCCGATCCCCGCCCCCACCCGCAACGCCCCCACCACCCGCTCGATCTGCGTCTCGATGTCCGCGTCCACGATCGCCCCGCCGGGCGTCCGCAGCACGCACCCGCCCCGGGCAACGCCCGCCTCCGCCCGCACCTCCGCGTGCCGCGCCGCGTCCAGCCTCGACGCCAGCTTGGGCAGCGCCTCCCGCGCCATCGCCTCGTCATCGGGGTGCACGCACACCACCGCCCGCGTCGCGCTGCTGATCAGTTCCAGCGCCGCCTCGATCGGCCCCTCCACCGCCCCGCGATCGATCTCCACCTGCCGACGCGTGATCCGCTCCGCGATGGTCAGCGCCAGCCGCAGCACCTCGGTCCGGGCCGACGACAGCAGCGCCCCGCGCGCCGCGCCCAGTTCCTCCAGCCCCGTCGCCCAGGCGGTCTCGACCGCCTGAAGCCTGGGCGTCATCTCCGCCAGCCCCTGCGCCCGCCCCTCTTCCAGCCCCTGCGCCCGCCCCTCCGCCAAGCCCTTCTCGAACCCCTCCCTGCGCCCCTCGTCCGCCGCCCCCCGGATCAGCTTGCGACGGTGCGCCTCCGCCTCCAGCCGGATTTTCTGCGCATCCGACGCCGCCTCCTGGCGCATGCGCTCCCCCTGGCGAGCCAGGTCGCCCAGGTCCAGGACGATCGCCTGCCTCGTCATCGTCTCCGCGTCCGCCCGCTTGATGACCGCCATGCCCAGCGCCTCCCTGCGCCGGTGAAGCCAGGAGCCTCACCGTCAGACGACCATCTCCGAGTCCGCCCCGCGACCCTGGATGATGACCTCGCCGGCCTCCTCCAGCCGCCGCACGATGTCGACGATCTTCTGCTGCGCCGCCTCCACGTCGCTGATGCGAATGGGGCCCATGTACTCCATGTCCTCCTTGATCATCGCGCTCGCACGCTCGGACATGTTCCCGAAGATCTTCCCCTTCAGTTCGTCCGAAGCGGTCTTCAGAGCGATCGCCAGCTCCTCGTTCTCGACCTCCTTCAGCACGTTCTGAATACCCTTGTCGTTCACCAGCAGGATGTCCTCGAACACGAACATCAGCCGCCGGATCTGCTCGACCAGGTCCGGGTCGTCGCTCTCCAGCCCCTCCATGATCGTCTTCTCGGTCGAGCGGTCCGCCAGGTTCAGGATCTCCGCCACCGTCGGCACCCCGCCCGCCTTCTCCATGTGCTGCATCAGCATGTTCGCCAGCCGGCTCTCGAGGCCCCGCTCCACCTCCCGGATCACCTCCGGGTTCGTCTGCTCCATGTTCGCGATCCGCTTGATCACCTCGATCTGCTTCTGCAGGGGCAGCCCCACCAGGATCTCGCTCGCCTTGTGGTGGTTCAGGTGGCACAGGATCAAGGCGATCGTCTGCGGGTGCTCGTCCTGGATGAACGTCAGCAGGTTGTCGCTCTCCGCACGCTGCAGGAAACTGAAGGGCGTCTTCTGCACCTGCGTCTGGATCTGGCTCAGCACCCGGTCCGCGGTCTTCGGGTCGAGCGACTGCATCAGGACAGCCTTCGCGAAGTCCAGGTTGCCCTCGTTCAGGTAGTCCGCCACCACGCTGATCTGGTAGAACTCCTCCACCACCTGCGCCGTCAGCTCCGAGGGCACGCGACCGAGGCTCGCCACCTCGCGCATCAGCTCCTCGACCGACTCCGCCGGCATCATCTTCAGCACACGGCTCGAGTCATCGTGCCCGAGCGCCAGCATCAGGACCGCCGCCTTGGTGATCCCCTCCAGCTCGGTCGCGTTCGTCGGCAGTTTCTCGTTCGGGCGTCTCGGCATCGCTCGCTCCGGTCAGTCCTCGATCGCCATCCAGCGACTCACCAGACGCGCCGCCTTCTCCGGGTCGGCCCGCACAAACTCCGCGATCTGCTCGAGCGTCTTCGAGCGCGCCATGTCGCTCTCATCCACCTCGATGCCCGTCATCGCGTTCTCCGTCTCGTCCGCCTCGCCCACGATGTCCTGGTCCGCCTTCAACGCCGGGGGCACGCCCACCAGCTCCTCGGGCGTCGGCAGCTCCAGGCGACGGGCGCTCTTCCGAACCATCATCGCCATCATCCCAAGCGACACCATCGTCAGCATCGCCAGAAGCACCGTGTCGAGGCCGCCCCCACCCAGAACGCCCCCCGACCCGTCCCCGCCCGTCAGCAAGCCCATGATGCCCGCCTGCGCCGGCGCCACCGCCACGCCCATCGCCGCGGGCACCAGCGAGACCAGCACCTCACCCTCCACCAGGGACCCCGTCCCGTCCCGCGACTTCAGGTGGGGCTTCAGGCTGTCCGCGATCTCCGTCCGGATCTCGTCGAACCGCTCCCGCAACTGATCCCGCGTCACCGCCCCGCCCGCTTCCGCACCCGCGCCGCCGCCAGCTTCCCCCGCTGTCTCCGCATCCCGACGGACCAGCTCCAGAACGTAGGTCTCTGGCACATTCACCGACGCCGCCAGGAAGGTCGGCATCCCGCGCGGGTCCACAAGCTCCCGCACCTCCGTCCCGATCGCGTTGTCAAACTCCGTCCGGTCCTCCGTCTGCTCCATCGAGCTCCCGCCACCCGAGCTCGCGAAGTTGATGTCCGCAGCCTGCATGCTCCGGACACCGGGCTCCGCCCCGCGGCTCCCCCCCCCGCTCTCGGTCACGCTCAGCCCGTTCTCCGTCCGCAGCAGTTGCACCGTCCCGTTGTTCAGGGGCAGGTGCCGCTTCGTCTGCTGGCTCACCCGCGTCACGTCCACCTGCGCCGAGACCGCGACCGTCACCCCAGGGATGTACGCGAGCAGGTCCTCCAGCTTCCGACGCGTCTCGTTCTCGACGTGCGTCGCGTGCTCGAGATAGCTGCTCGCCTGCATCGAGGTGTGGTCGCTCGCCTGGCGCTGCCGACCCGTGCTCCCGTCGATCACCCGCACGCTCTCGACCGTCAGCCCCGCCCGGGCCCCCGCCACCAGGTGGGCCACCGCGTCCACCGTCTCCTGGCTGATCGGTCCCCCCGTCGTCGACCACACCGTCGCTGACGCGGTCGCCTGACGCACCGCCCGCCCCAGCCCCTCGGGCTCCGGAGCGTCGATGATCACGTTCGCCGCCTTCACCCCCCGGAACCGGGAGATCACGCGGTTCAACTCGTTCTGCAGCGCAAACACGAACTGCTGGCGGTTCTGCTCCCGGCTGTTCCGCCAGTCCTGCTTGCTGATCAGATTGTTGAAGAGGATCGTCGTGTCGTCGGGCAGCTGCCCACGCTCGCCGAGCGCCGCGAGCGCCTGGACGGTCATCCCGTTGGGGACCATGACCTCCCCGTTCTCCTCGCGGGCCTCGATCCCCGACTCCGCCAGCGTCCGCACGATCGTCGCCTGGTCGGAGCCACCGAAACTCAGCGTCTCATAGGAAGGTGTCGCCGCGTACCGGGAGATCAGGAACAGCGACATCGCCGCGATGACGCCAAGGCTCCCCAGCAAAAGCTTCTGACTCGCCGACATCCCACCCAGGTACCTCTGGGCGGACGCCAGCACCCTGCGGAGCTGGTCCATCTGCACGGCCTCCCTGCCGAATCCGAGCGCGTTCCACGCGCCCTCCCGATCGGAGCGACGATCCGCCCCCCGACCTCCACGATTCGGCCGTCGGCCCCGCCCCGCTTGAAACTGCGCTCATGTGCGCAAATTCATGGGCCCCACCAACCCCGCCCCCGCGCAACTCTTGCCGATCCACCCACCCACTCCGCAAGCCCATCACGCCCCGGGGTGCCGTGGACATCGCGCAGCGATTTCTCCACGAACTGTCGTCACGCCCCCCGCGAGCCAGGCCACCCCCGCCCAGGCCCGCCGGGTTCAACCCGGCGGAGCCGTACCAAAGCGAGTGTCAGCCCGAAGGGC
>DAIQNV010000028.1:34598-41360 GCA_036788215.1 Phycisphaerales bacterium
ACCCGGACCTGCTTGATCTCTTCATACGCCGCCATCACCTTGCCACGCATCGCCTGCAGCATCTTGAAGGCGTTGTCCGCCTTCTGCGTCGCCAAAATCACGCCCTCGACATCGGACCGACGCCCCGACACCAGGTCCTCGACCGCAGCGTCCGCCTCCTTCTGGGCCTCGTTGACCTTCTGGAGGTTGTCCATCAGCACCTGCCGAAAGTTCGGCCCGTCCCCCGCCTTCGACGCAGGAGACACCGGGCGGATGTTCGGCTGCACGCCGCCCGCTCCCCCCGCACCGCTGATCAGTCCCACCGGATCGCTCATGACCCGCTCCTTCATCGATCCCGACGCCGCTCAACCGCCCGCCGGCCAACGCTCCGCCCGGGGCTCCGCCCCGTCACGCAGCAAGCCTACCCGAGCAGACGCAGCGACTGCGCCAGCATCGTCTTCGTCGTCTCCGCCGCCACCACGTTCGCCTCATACGCACGAGACGCCGTCAGCGCGTTCACCTGCTCGATCGCCGGGCTGATGTCCGGCACCTGAACGTACCCGTCCTTGTCCGCGAACGGGCTGCCCGGCATGTACTGCGGACGAAGCGCCGCCTCGTCCGCCTGGATCTCCGACACATGCACCCCGAGGTTCCGCCCCGACCGCGTCGCGCTCGTCGGGTCCCCCGGGCTGAAGAAAATCTCCCGCCGCCGGTAAGGGTCATACTCCCCCTTGGCGTTCAGAAGCGTGTTCGCATTCGCGATGTTCGTCGCGATCACCGCCATCCGCGTCCGCTGCACGACCATGCCGCTCGTCGAGATGTCCAGTGACCCGTACACGCGTCTTCGACCTCTTTACGACGTCCGCTCGCTGATCGCCATGTGCAGCACCGCCACCCGGTTCCGCATCAGATCCGTCGCCGTCCGGAACATCCCCGCGTTCTCCGCCAGGTCCTGCATCGTCCGCTCCAGGTCCCGGTTGTTCCGGTCGTGGAACAGGATGTTCCCGCTCGCCGTCCGGGGCGTCAGCACCAGGGAACCGTCCGGCCCCTGCTCCAGTTGCCGCGTCCGGTCCAGGGGCATCGCCCCCGAGGTCCCCCCCCGGCGCGTCAGCCGCCGGTCGTGGATCGCCTCGCTGAGCACGCGCTGAAAGTGGTCGGGCGACACATCCACAGGCCGGAAGTCCGGCGTCTCCAGGTTCGCGATGTTGTGCGCCAGCAGCTTCTGCCTCTGCGACGCATACCGCATCGTCGCCTCGAGGGCGGGCAGAGCTCCGGCGGTATCAAGCTGCTCCAGGAACATCACGCCTCACGCGAGCAAGCCGCGGGCCAATGCCCGCCGCGCACCATCCGAACCACACGCCACACCCGATTCCGGGTACGCCCCGATCACAACCCCTGCGGCACCAGCGCCTCTTCCTTCCACTTCTTCAGCTTCAGCCCCAGCGTCCGCACCCCGATCCCGAGCGCCTTCGCGGTCCGCTGCCGGTGCCCGTCGTACCGCTTCAGCGTCGCCACGATCGTCTCCCGCTCGATCTCCGCCAGCGTCCGCACGCCGGGCAGCATCGACGCCTCCCGCCTCACCACGACCTCCGGCACATCGAACTCATCCAGGTCGTCATACGACGACCCCTGCCCCAACCCCTGCGCCGACCCGTTCGAACCACCGTGCGAAAACGATGCCGCCGCCATCAGCGACGCCACGCCCCCCGCCGTCAGCAGGGGCCGCGCCGCCGGCAGCAGCCAGGGCTCGATCATCGACCGCGGGATCGCCCCGCCCTCGGGAACCCCGCTCGCCGCCGCCAGCACCACCGCCCGCTCGCAGATGTTCTGCAGCTCCCGCACGTTCCCGGGCCAGCGGTACTCCTGCATCAGCTCCAACGCCCCCCCGTCGAACGACAGCGCCGCCCGACCCTCCCGGGCGCACACCCGCTCCACGAAATGCTGCGCCAGCGCCGGCACATCCTCCGCCCGCTCCCGCAGCGCCGGCAGGTGGATCGGCAGCACATTCAGCCGGAAGAAGAGATCCCCTCGGAACTTGTTCTCCGCCACCTCCGCAGGCAGGTCCCGGTTGCTCGTCGCAACGATCCGCACATCCACCCCGATCGTCAGGCTCGAGCCCACCCGCTCGAACGCCCGCTCCTGCAGCACACGCAGCAGCTTCGCCTGGATCTGCGGGCTCACCTCGCTCACCTCATCCAGCAGCAGGGTCCCCCCGTCCGCCAGCTCGAACCGCCCCTTCCGCAGCCGCTCCGCCCCCGTGAACGCCCCCCGCTCGTGCCCGAAGAGCTCGCTCTCCAGCAGGTTCTCGCTCAGCGCTGCGCAGTTCACCGCCAGGAACGGGTGCTCCCCGCGCGGGCTCATGTCGTGGATCGCGTGCGCCACCACCTCCTTGCCCGTCCCGCTCTCCCCCGTAACCAGCACCGTCCCCTGGCTCGCCGCCACCGCGTGCAGCTGCTCCTTCACCCGCTGCATCGCGGGCGAGTCCCCGATCAGCCGGTCCAGCCCCCGCCACCCACTCGGAGCGCCCCCCATCCCCGCGGTGTTCGCCACCCGCAGCACCGCGTTCTCGCGCACCAGCCTCCGGTGCCCCAGCCCCCGCTTGATCGCGATGATCAGCTCATCACCCTCAAAGGGCTTCTGCACATAGTCGTACGCCCCCCGCTTCATCGCATCGACCGCGGTATCGATCGTCCCGAACGCCGTCATCACCACCACCGGCAGCTCGTCATCGATCTCCCGGATCCGGTCCAGCAGCTCGACCCCCGTCATCCCGGGCATCTTCAGGTCCGTCACCACCGCGTCCGGACGCTTCCGCGCGATCGAGTCGAGCGCCGAGGGCCCGTCCCCCGCCTGCACCACGCTGAACCCCGCTCGCTTGAGCGTCTGCGTGACACTGTCGCGCATCATCTCCTTGTCGTCCACGACCAGAACCGTGCTCATCGCCGCGCCTCCATGCACGCTGCCTCACCGGAAGAACACGCCGCGCCGTCACGCGCGCCCGCGCCCAGCTCCAACAGGGAATCCGAAGAAATCACGCCCGACGGCAGCAAAAGCTCCACCGTCGCCCCCCGCCCGTCATCGTTGTTCACCGCCCGCACCCGCCCCCCGTGCGCATCCACGATCCGGTGCACGATCGCGAGCCCAAGCCCCGTCCCCGCCTCCCGCGTCGTGAAGAACGGGTTGAACATCCGCTCCAGCACGCCCTCGGGCAGCCCCGGCCCCCGGTCCATCACCCAGAGCCCCAGCATCTCCGCCCGCTTCCCATCAGGCCCCAGCTCCCGCCCCAGCCTCGCCCCCACCGCCACGCTCCCCGCGCCCCCGAGCCCGGCCTCCCCCACCGCCTGCACCGCGTTCGACACGATGTTCACCAGCGCCTGGTGCGTCAGCAGGGGGTCGCACACCACCTCCCCCGGCACCCCCTCCCCCAGCCCGACGAACTCCACCTCCGGGCGAGGCTCGTACCGTCCCGCCACCTCAACACCCCCATCGCACGCGCTCCGCATCAGCGCCCACAGATCCACAGGCTCCGGCCTCACCCGCTCCTCACGCGCAAACGCCAGCACGTCCGTCACGATCGCGTCCATCCGACGCACCGCCCGCGCGATCTTCGTCGCCGTCCGCTGGGGCTCGGTCTCCAAAGGCAGGTCCTCCTGCAGCAGCCTCGCGTACAGCCCGATCGAACCCAGGGGGTTCCGCAGCTCGTGAGCGATCCCCGCCGCCATCTCCCCAAGCTCCGCGAGCCGACGCGACCGCTGCAGACGCTCGTTCGCCTCCCGCAGCTCCGCGTTCAGCCGCCCCACCTCCTTCTGCAGCTGCTCGTGCGACCCCTGCAGCTTCGCGGTGACCTCGTTGAACGCGGTCATCAGCTCGCCCAGGTCCGTCGCCGTCAGCCCCACCCCACCCACCCCACCCACCCCACCACCCAAACCGCCGGCGACAGCAGGAACCTCGGGCGAGGCCGCCACGACCTCGCCCGCCTCCACGCGCACCGGCTCGCCCAAAAGCAAGGTCTCCACGCCCCCGCGCACCGTCGTCATGTCATGCGCTCCGATCCTCGAACCGGGGCCCGCGCTCCGCGCCGAGCCCCTTGCCATACGCGCTGATCGCCCCCCGACCCGTCGAGGTCTGCCGCATCCGGCCCGCCAGCGCGTCCCGGTGCTCCGCCAGCAACCGCTGGTCCTCCGCGTCCCGCGTCGCCACCCGGTCCGCCAGGTCCCGCACCACCACCACCTGCGCCCGCAGCCCCGAACGCGTCGATTCATCGAGCCCCGGACCATCACCGATGACCGCGTCCAGCGCCGCCTGCAGGGGCCCCATCTCCGCCGCCGCCCGCTCCAGCTGCCCCACCACACGCCCGCGCTCCGCCAGGAGCGACAAGAGCTCGTCCGTCCGCCCCGCGTCGATCAGCGACCGCTGCTGCGCACTCAGCGCATCGAGCTCGCGGTACAGGTCGCGCTGGCGCTCCAGGACCGCCCCGAGCGCCCCCGCCATCGCACCGTCCGAGCCCGACTGTCGATCATCACCGGTCATCCCTGACCCTTTCCAGGCCGGCCTCCGGCCGGCGCCCACAGTCCACACCCAGCCGCGCTACCCCGCCGCCGCCAGGTCGTCATACAACTTCGCGCTGCTCTCCAGCCAGCGCTCCCATTCCTTCCGCCCCATGGGCAGGTTCGGGTCGTTCCACACATCGTCCGGCAGCGAGCTGTAGAAGTCCCGTGCCCGCTCGTTCGCCGTCCGCGCACTCCTGAGGTCGCCCAGCTCCACGTACGCGTTCACGATCTGCACCAGCGCCACCAGCACCGCCGGCTCACGCGGGTACCGGTTCCGAGCCGCCGAGTAGTACGCGATCGCCCGGTCAAACTCCCCCAGGTCGAACGCGCAGTCACCAAGGTAAAAGTGCGCGTTGCGAAGCTGCACATCCTCCAGAGCCGACCGGAACGCGTTGGGCTTCGAAGCCAGCTCGTCCCGCACACGCTCGTACAGGTCGATCGCCTCACGCAGATGCTCGCGACGCTCAGACCGCAGCTGCCGGGCCTGGCTCTCACGCATCGTCTCCGACAGCCTCACCCCGATCTCACGGCTCAAGAGCCGGTACGACTCCGCCAGCCGGAACCGCGCCGCCGACGCCCGCTCGTCCTCCGGCGCCCGCTCCAGGAGCTCCGTCAGCCGCTCGATCGCGAGGTCATATCGACCCGCCTTCTCGAACACCCGCCCGAGCTCAAAGAGCGCATCGCGGAACTCCGGCCGGTCCGGCCCGCCCCGCGTCCCATCGACCGCCGCCAGCAGGATCCGCTCCGCCTCCGCGTCGTTCTCGGGCTGCCCGTCCAGCAACAGGCACTGCGCCAGGGGCACCGGCGACCGGTCCGCCCACTGACCCACGCCGTCACGCGCCGCGTTCTCACGGTCCGCCATCAGCCCCCGGTACAGCTCCGCCGCGGTCTGGTACGCCCCTCTGCTCTGGTGCGACTGCGCCAGCCGGAACCGCGCCTCCGCCCGCCTCGGGTCGTCCCGAACCGTCTCGGCAAACTCGCCGAACGCCGCGATCGCCGAAGCCGCGTCCCCCGCCCGGTCGCTCAGCTGCGCCGAGGTCCACAAGGAGTCCGCGTACAGCGCGTAATCGTCGAGGATGAACCGGTCCGCGTGCGCCCGGTAGTAGCCCGCCGCCCGGATCAGGTGCCGCTTCGCCTGCTGCAGCGTCCCGGGGTCCAGCTCCGTCAGGTCCCGCAGCCTCAGCCCCCGCGCCCGCTCACCCAGGACGAAGTCCGCCATCGCCGCGTGGGCCCGACCGAGCGCTAGCAGCACATCCGAGGGCGTCTCCATGAGCGGGAACAGGTCGCCCGCGATCGTCGCGTAGTCGAGCGCGAACCTCACGTCCCCCGCCCCGGCCCGCTCCTCGAAACGCCCGAGCAGGCTCCGCGCGATCTCCTCCCGCGTCGGGTGCCGCACGCCCGTCCGCGACGCCCGCTCCTGCACCAGCGCCTGGTACGCGTCGATCGACCCCCGGGGGTTGTCGAGCGCCGCCTCCATCTCGCCCAGGCCCATCAGCGCCGGCAGGAACGCCGCGGTCGCCCCCGATCGCTCCACCAGGTTCGCATACCCGTCCCGCGCCCGCTCCAGTCCATCGGGCCCCGTCGCCCGGCGTGCCTCGATGTGCGCCAGGTACAGGCGGGCCAGCGCCCGGCGTTCATCGCTCTCGGGCAGCATCCGGTCCCGGTCCGTCCGGCGGAACTGCCGCTCCGCCTCCTCGAGCGCATCCAGCCGGAAGTACGCCCGCCCAAGCCACATGTAGAGCTCACCCACCGCCGCCGGGTCCGCCTCCTGCAACAGGGGCAGCTCCCGCAGGAGCGAGGTCACCGCCTCATCTTCCAGCCCGAGTTCCAGGCGCACCTCCGCCTGCCGCGCCAGCGCCCACAGCCGCTGCCCGTCGGTGATCGGCGACTCCGCCAGCACCCGCCCGAGCGCCTCCAGGGCATCCGTATAAAGAGGTTGCTCGAGCCCCAGCTTCGTCTCGATCATCGACCGCACCAGCCGCTCCCGCACCTCGGGGAAGGTGTCCGGGATCGTCGCGAGCCGCTGCTCCGCCTCGTCGTACCGCGCGAGCGCGATGTAGCTCTCCACCAGCAGCGCGACGTCCAAGGGCGTCAGCGAAGCGTCCAGCCGCTCCGCCTCCAGGAACTGGCTGATGACATTCTGGTCGTTCACCGACGACCGCACGTCGAGGTCATGCTGCCCCCCCGCGATCGCCCGCGCCAGCAGCAGGTGGTACCCCCGCGCCACATCCCG
>DAIQNV010000029.1:0-41058 GCA_036788215.1 Phycisphaerales bacterium
GTTCCGGACGCTGATCCGGCTGCGTTCACGCCTGAAGGGGATGGACGTGGGCGAAATCCCCGCGCCGCTGCGTCGGGAGCCGGCGTTGGTGGAGGTGCGGGGCGGGGCGGGGGCCGGGGTGCGGGCGGGGAGTCGTGTGCGGTAAGGTGGCGGGATGACCGAGCAGCCGCCGCAGCCTTCGGGTGAAACGCAGACGCCTCCGCCGAAGAAGCCCTCGGGTGCGATGGCGAAGTTCCTGGCGTTCGTGGAGTGGCTCGGGAATCTCCTGCCCCACCCGGTGACGCTGTTTGCCCTGTTCGCGCTCGGGATCGTGCTGCTGAGCGCGGTGGGGGCGTGGGCGGGGTGGGCGGTGGAGGATCCGCGACCGGGGAAGGCGGGGGAGTTCTTCCGGGCGCAGTCGCTGCTCAGTGGCGAGGGCGTGCGGTGGATGAGCGAGAGTTTGGTGATGAACTTCACCGGCTTCGTGCCCCTGGGGACGGTGCTGGTGGCGCTCCTCGGGGTGGGCGTGGCGGAGAAGTCGGGGCTGCTCACCGCCGCGATCCGGCTGCTGGTGCTGGGGGCGCCGAAGCAGCTCGTGACCGCGACGGTGGTCTTCGCGGGCGTGGTGAGCAACACCGCGAGCGAGATGGGCTATGTGGTGATCATCCCGCTCGCGATGGTCATCTTC
The DNA here is from genome assembly GCA_036788215.1 of Phycisphaerales bacterium. Taxonomy (GTDB): domain Bacteria; phylum Planctomycetota; class Phycisphaerae; order Phycisphaerales; family UBA1924; genus DAIQNV01. The sequence continues at coordinate 668 of DAIQNV010000029.1, forward strand.
CGGTCGCTCGGGCGGCATCCCCTGGCGGGCATGGCCGCGGCGTTCGCGGGGGTGAGCGGGGGGTACAGCGCGAACATCCTGATCGGGACGGTGGACCCGCTCTTGGCGGGCATCACGCAGGAGGCGGCGCGGCTGATCGATCCGGCGTACGAGGTGCACCCGGCGGTGAACTGGTACTTCATGATCGTGAGCACGTTCCTGATCACGGGCGTGGGGTGGTTCGTGACCGCGAAGATCGTGGAGCCCCGGCTCGGGGTGTGGAACCACGACGAGGCGGAGGAGGAGCTGCGCCGGGACCCGCCCATGGAGCGGGTGAGCGCCCTTGAGAAGAAGGGGCTGGCCTGGGCGCTCGGGTCGATCGTGCTGGTGGTGATGGGGATGGTGGTGCTGGCGGGGCCCCGCTGGCTGGCGTTCGCCGACTTCCTGCCGGGGTACGGGGTGCTGCGGAACCCGGACCCCAGCGCGACCGGCCCCGACGTCTTCCGCCCGATGCTGCGGAGCGTGGTGACCTTCATCCTGGTCTTGTTCGTGGTGCCGGGGTTCGTGTACGGGCGGGTCGTGGGGACGATGAGGGGCGACCGGGACATCATCGACGCGATGTCGGAGGCGATGCGGAGCATGGGGCTCTACATCGTGCTGGTCTTCTTTGCCGCCCAGTTCGTCGCGTTCTTCAACTACTCGGGCCTGGGGCAGATCCTGGCGGTGGTGGGGGCGGACGTGCTGGTGGCGCTGAAGCTCGACAACCCGGCGGTCTTCCTGCCCTTCATCCTGATGTGCTGCTTCGTGAACCTGATGCTGGGCTCGGCGAGCGCCCAGTGGGCGGTGACGGCGCCGATCTTCGTGCCCATGCTGATGACGATCGGGTACAGCCCGGAGGTGATCCAGGCGGCCTACCGGATCGGGGACAGCACGACGAACATCATCACGCCGATGATGAGCTACTTCGGGCTGATCCTGGCGATGGCGACCAGGTACAAGCGGGACCTCGGGATCGGGACGATGATCGCGACGATGCTGCCCTACTCGATCTGCTTCCTCATCGGGTGGGTGATCCTGTTCTACCTGTGGGTGTTCGTGCTGGGCCTGCCGGTCGGTCCCGGTGCGCCGACGCACTACATCCCGGCGGGGTGATGGTGCACGCGGGGTGGCCCCGGGTGACCCCCGGTCGGCACCGGGCCCTGCGCAGGGCTTGTCAAGCGGTTGAAGAAAAAGAGACCACTGCGGTAGAAATCGCTTACGCGTGATGTACCTTCACCCCGGTTCTCGGAGCGACGAGGGATTCGTGCACGCTCCGGGGCCTTCTCGTCACAGGGCCCCCGCAGGCGGGGGGCCCGCTCACAGGGGTTCCGCGCCCGGCATGCGCTGTCGGCGCGCTCACGCACAGATCGAAGGGAGAGTTTCGTGAAAATCGCGACCGCGCTGATCGTTTGCGCTTGTGGCACCACCGTTGTCTCGGCGAGCACCGTGGGGGTCGACTTCGGCGACCCGGGGAACCTGACCGCGGGGAACTACAACAACGTCGACTTCAACCAGAACCCCATCTTCAACCTCGTCGACACCGACGGGAACGGGACGGGCATCGCGCTCGACGTGACCGACGCCTTCTGGCCCGGCTCGAACCAGAACGGTTCGGGCAGCCCGACGGGCGATGCCTCGGGCATCCCGGCGTCGGCGACCGCTGACAACCTCTTCGGTTCGCTGACGCAGTTCGGCAACTTCCTGGAGCCGACCGGCGGCTTCGTGATGTCGGGGCTCGATGCCTCGGGCGCGACGAGCTACGACCTCATGTTCTTCGGGTCCCGCATGGGCGTCAGCGACAACCGTGAGACGCAGTACACCGTGAGCGGGGCGAACTCGGGCGTGGGCCTGCTCGACACCGCCAACAACAGCAGCAACGTCGTCTACGTCCGCGGGATCCGGGCGGACGCGAACGGCGAGATCAGCGTCTCCGTGACCGCGGGACCGAACAACACGAACTCCTTCGGCTTCTACTACCTGGGCTACATGGAGCTGACCATCGTGCCGGCGCCGGGCGCCGCCGCCCTGCTGGGCCTCGGGTCGCTCGTCGCTGTCCGTCGTCGTCGCTGAACGCAGGAGCCTGACATGCAGATCTTGAAGACAGTCGCCACGATGGCGGTCATCGGCCTCGCCGGCTTCGCCCAGGCGGAGGACGCCAAGAGCATCCTCTTCTACGGCAACAGCTTCACGCAGAGCGGGGGCGGCGTGCACCGCATCGTCCGCGGGATCGCGCTCGCGGCTGGGCACCCGATGCCCCATGTCTTTTCCCGCGCGGTGGGCGGGCAGACGCTGCAGTACCACCTCGACACCGGGATCTCGGTGATCACCTCGGGCATCCAGCCCGGCAGGCAGTGGGACGCGGTGGTCCTGCAGGAGTTCTCGACGCGTCCGACATCGCACCCGTCGAGCGGGAATGTTCCGGCGTTCTACTCTGCTGCTGCGGGGCTGTACCAGGCGGTCCTGGACCACAGCCCGGAGGCGCAGGCGGTGCTCTTCCAGACCTGGGCTCGCGCCCCGGGCAACTCGGTGTATCCCAACATCTGGCCCGACCCCGCAGCGATGCAGGCGGAGGTCAGCATGTACTACGACGAGGCAAACGAGACCGTGCTGAGCCCGATGGGGTTCAGCGAGGTCGCAAGGGTGGGCGACGCCTTCCAGGCGGGGGGCTTCGACACCTCGCTTTACGGGGGCGACCTCTACCACGCGTCGAACCGCGGGGCGCTCCTGATCGGGCTCGTGCTCTACGGGACGATCTACGACGACGCGACGCTGTCGGACATCGACCTGTCCGATATCACCTCGGGCCTCGGGCTCACCGCGGCGGACGCCCAGTTCGTCGTGGGCCTCGCGGAGGCGGTGCTGATCCCGGCCCCCGCCAGTGGCTCGGTGCTCTTCGGCCTGGGCATCTTCGCGGCCCGCCGCGTCCGCCGCATCCGCTGAGCCCGCTCCGATCGCCGGCCGCGAAGCCGGACGGTTGCGAATCCCTCCCGCCCGGCTCGCCCGGCGTCCGCCCATCGGACGCCGGGCTTTGTGCTGCGCGACCGGCGCCGATCAGTTGGGCGCGGCCATCCAGGCGTTCAGGAACAGGATGATGTCGGCGTAGGTCGACTGCCCGTCGTTGTTCAGGTCGGCATTGTTCTGCTGGAACATCGCGAGGAAGGCGGCGATGTCGGCGAAGGTGTGCTGCCCGTCATTGTTCATGTCGGCGATGCTCGTGACGAACGCGTCTCCGTAGGCGCGGATGACCCAGTTGAGCTGCGTCGAGCGGATCTGCAGGTTGTTGGCGAGGTTGGCGGGGTCGATCGGCCCGGTGCCGCCCATGCCGTGCGAGGGGAAGGGCGGGTCGACGCTGAAGCTCGCGGGCTGGAAGTCCCCCGGCAGCCGACGCCCGCTCGGGGCGGTGCTCCAGCTCCCGTTGTGCCCGACAAGGCCCTGGAAGGGGAGCTGATCCACGATCCAGACACCGACGAGGAAGCCACCCTCGACCGTCGTCGGCTCGATGGTAAAGGAGTCGACGAAGAGCCCGTTCACCGGCGATGTCTGGGGGCCGACAGTCGCGGGAGTCCGGCTGAGCGGCACCGCGTTGATGGGGTTGCCGTCGTTGTCGGGGTCGTCGTAGATGATGATCTCGATCGGGCTCCCCGCGAGCCCTCTCCCTGCGGCGAACTCGACCCTCGTGAGCGTGACGGGCTCCGTCGTGCGGTAGTAGTTCCCGATCAGCGCCTCGTTGTTCAGGACGGTGTACGACAGTTCGAGCGCACCGGCGTCCGTGCGGAAGGCGTGGTCCTCCGCGAGGGCGCACGAGGTTCCGGCGGTGACGACGATCGCGAAAGCGTGGGCGGTGAGCTTCATCTTCTTGATCTCCTTGCTGCGGGCACCGGGTTTCGGCGTGGGCCTTCCCACGAGTCGAGAGGGCCCGGGTGAGCGGGGGCCGGTGCGACCGGCTGATGCACATAGTTTCGCGTGTGCGACCATCGGGCGGGCAAGGTTTTCTCGGACCGCGAGCGGAACGCGAATGTCGCCCTAGTAAAGGCGATATGGGGATGATGATCGGCGGATGTCGTGTTTATCCGGACGCTCGCCGACGCGGCGCGTCTAGTCGTCTTTTGGGAGGGCGTCCGTCGCTCATGGTCGGGTAATCACCTTGCCCTGAACCCGGCGGGGGCGGGCCCGAGCATTCGATGATGAGGTCCCGGGGGAGGAATGGGGTCAACCCGAAGGCCCGGGCACTCGACAAGTGACCTATGCACGCAACGCGCGAATCCGTTCGACACGACCGGCGGGATGGCGTCCGGCGGGCCCGGAGCGTCGCGGGGGATGCACCCTCCGTGGTCGCGGATCTCGTCGAGCGATTGGGCGTTGGAGCGGGGGGCGGGTCGGGGGGTGGGGCGGGGGGTGGGGCGGGGGGCACGCTCATCTATTTCGCCGATCCGCGCCTCGACTTCGCCGCTCTCGCTGCGGGTCTGCACGAGGCTTTCGGCGGGACGACCATCGGGTGCACCACCGCGGGGGAGATCGATTCGGATGGCCACAGCGAGGGCGGGGTCGTCGCGACGCGGATCGAGCCCGACGGGTTCACGGTGCGTGCGAAGCTCGTGACTGGGGCCGGCACCTTCAACCCCTTCCGGGCGGAGGAGGAGATCCGGCCCCTGCTGGAGCCCCTCGCCCCGCCCGACGAGGGGCGGTTCGGGCTGGTGCTGATCGACGGGCTCTCGGTGGCGGAGGAGCAGGTGGCGGCTTCGCTCGCCCCGGTCTTCGGGCCCGTGCCATTCGTCGGGGGCTCCGCCGGCGACGGGCTGCGCTTCGAGCGCTCGTTCGTCGCCTGCAACGGCGAGGCGGCAACGGACGCGGCGGTCGTCGCGGTGGCGCACACGCGCCGCCCCTTCCACATCCTGCACGCCCACCACTTCACCGCGACCGACGATCGACTGGTCATCACCTCCGCGGATGCGCCGAGGCGCTGCGTGCTGGAGGTCAACGGGCTCCCCGCGGCCCAGGGCTACGCGGACGCGGTGGGCATGCGCGTGGAGGATCTGAGCCCCGAGGTCTTCGCGGCGCACCCCGTCCTGCTCTCGATCGGCGGGCAGCCCTATGTGCGGTCGATCCAGAAGGCCAACGACGACGGGAGCCTGACCTTCTACTGCGCGATCGATGAGGGCATCGTGCTGCGCATCGCCCGGGCGCACGATCTCGTCGCCACGCTCTCGACCGAGCTCGAGTCCGCCCGGGCGGAATTGGGCGAGGTGGACCTCGTGCTGGCGTTCGATTGCATCCTCCGGCGGCTCGAATTGATCAGCAGGGGGCGGTGCCGGGACGCCTCCCAAGTGCTGGCGGGTTCGCCGGTCGTGGGCTTCAGCACGTATGGGGAGCAGATCAACGGGCTGCACCTGAACCAGACGCTGACGGGCGTTGCGCTGGGGAAAGCCGCGTGACCGGTGCGCCGCGCGAGGACGATCGCCCGAGCCTGCTGGAGCGGATCGCCCGGCTGGAGAAGATCAACGCTGTGCTCATCGACCGTGTCGAGCGGACGATCGACAGCCAGGGTGAGGCGTACGCGCTCTTCGAGTCCAACATCCTGATGCAGCAGGTGGTCCGCGAGCGGACCGAGGAACTCGCGGAGGCCAACCGCTCGCTGCAGACTGAAGTCGCGGAGCGACGCCGGGTCGAGGAGGAGATGCGCCGGGCCCGGGACATGGCGGAGGCGGCGAGTCAGGCGAAGAGCCAGTTCCTCGCGAACATGAGCCATGAGATCCGCACGCCCCTGACGGCGCTGATCGGCTTCGCCGAGGCGCTGCGCGACGACGGGCTCGACGCGACCGAGGCCTCGGAGGCTGTCGAGATCATCCACCGGAACGGCACGCACCTGCTCGCGATCATCAACGACATCCTCGACCTGTCGAAGCTGGAGTCGGGCGAGTTCCGGATCGAGGAGAGCGCCTGCGACCCCGTCGGGGCGGCCCCGGAGGTCGTCGCGATGCTCTCGCAGCAGGCGAGCGCCCTGGGCCTGCGATTCGAGCTCTCCGAGGGCGAGGACGCTTCCGCGGAGATCGCGACGGACCGCCTGCGCCTGCGCCAGGTGCTGGTCAACCTCATCGGGAACGCGATCAAGTTCACGCCGGAGGGCGTTGTGCGCGTGCGCGTCGAGCGCCGGGACGGTGCGGGCGAAGCGCCGCGAGTGTGCTTCGAGGTCGAAGACAACGGCCCGGGCATGGACGGGGCGACGCTCGCCCGCGTCTTTGACCCGTTCTTTCAGGGCGATGGCTCGATGACCCGCCGCCACGGGGGCGTCGGCCTTGGCCTGTCCATCTCCAGGCGCCTCGCGGAGGCGCTGGGCGGGACGCTGACCGCGACCTCGACGCCGGGCCAGGGCTCGACCTTCGTCCTCGAACTGCCCGGGCTCGCCCCCGCGACCCGTGCCCAGCCCGAGCCACCGAAGCCGACCGAGGCGGTCGCGAGCACCGCGTCCACAGGCTCACGGATCCTGCTCGTCGAGGATGGCACGGACAACCAGCGACTGCTGAGCCACCTGCTGCGCCGCGAGGGCTGGTCGGTCGACCTGGCGTCGAACGGGGCGGAAGCGCTCGCGTGCATCGCCTCGCATGAGTCGGCTTTCGACGTGATCCTGATGGATATGCAGATGCCCGTCATGGACGGGTACGGCGCGACCCGCCGCCTGAGGGCCGCGGGCGTCCGCACCCCCGTCATCGCGCTGACCGCCCACGCCATGGAGGGCGACCGCGAGCGGTGCCTCGAGGCGGGGTGCGATGAGTACCTGACCAAGCCCGTCGACCGGGGCACGCTCGCGGAAACGGTCCGCCGGGCCCTCGCCCGTCGCCCCGCGGCCTGAGCCCTCGCGCGGGCCGGCTCCCTACCACTCCTTGGGCGGCGTCGAGAGCAGGCGGGTGTCCATGCGGACCGCGGTCTCGGGCAGGATGTCGCGGTGGACATAGAAGGTGTCGTACTGCTGCAGGCGGACCTGGGTGTAGCCATGCTCGTCGAGCAGGAGGTCGAGCTCGAAGGGCGGGCGCTCGATGGTGATGCAGCTGAACCGGTACCGGTCGAAGGGGAACGCCCGCAGCACCTCCAGCTCGGCCCCCTCGACGTCGAGCGACAGGTAGTCGATCTCCGCCGGCGCCCCGTGCTCCTCGAGCACCTCCGCCAGGGGGCGGGTCCTCAGGCGGATGATCTCCGCAGCAGCGAGTTCCTCCCCCCGGACCCGTTCGGAGTTGTCGTACCCCTCGCCCACGATCCCCCCCAGCATCGCGTTGTCGATGCGGAACTCGACCTCGGTCTGGGTGGAGGCGATGCAGTCGGTGCACAGGGGCGAGACGCGGTGGGCCCGGACCGACTCGTGGAAGTGGGGGTTGGGCTCGATGAGCAGGCCACGCCAGCCCAGGTGCCGCTCCATGAACAGGGTGTTGTTGATCCGGACGCCATCGGCGCACGCGAGGTCGACGAAGTAGCCGTTCCGCTTGAGCCCCCGACGCTTGGCGTCAAAGACCTCCATGAGCACGAACTCGTCCTGCCCCTTCTGGCTGAGGAAGGGGACCTCGCCCGTGCCGGTGGGCCAGCGCGGGGTGAAGGGCGGGAGGTAGGGGCCGCTGAGGCGTGAGGCGTTCGGTTCCACGCGTCGAGTGTACCGATGTCCGGGCCCCCGTCGACCCGCGCACCGCCTCGCCAAGGCGTCGGCGCGGACCCGTTCGGGGGGGGGTTAGAACAGCATCGCGACGGGGTACCGAGGAGGCCGATATCATGCGAGGAGGCGATGCTCCACCCGCACCGCGTGCGCAGAAAGACCCGACGATGCCCTTGCCCACAGGATCAGCAAGCGACGCAGCGCTCGCCCGGGCCCTCGAGCGATGCGCGGAGGAGCCCATCCACCAGATCGGCGGCATCCAGCCCCACGGCGCCCTGCTGGTCGTCGATCCCCGGACCGACCTGGTCACCCACGCCAGCGCCAACATGGCGGACTGGCTGGACAGCCCCCCGGAAGGCGTGATCGGGTCCGTGTGGACGCGTTGGCTGACCCTCGCGCGCGGGACTTGCCTGCAGACCTTTCTGGCCTCGACCGCCGACCGGGGCCCTGCGACGCTCCTCGCCCGGGTCACGCGGGCCGATGGCTCGACCGACGAGCTGCTGATGACCGCGACCCTCCGCGCCCGACTGTTCCTCGAGCTCACGCGCGTGGAACCGGCCGATGCCCCCTTGGGCCCCAGCCTCGCCCGCTTCCACGACGCCGCTCGCCCCGTCTTCGAGAGCAGCACGCTCGACGAACAGAACGAGACCCTCGCGACCTTCGTCCGCGACCTGCTCGGGTTCGACCGCGTCAAGGTCTACCGCTTCGACGCCAACTGGAACGGCACTGTGGTCGCGGAGTCGAACAACGGCCGGATGGAGTCGTACCTGGGCCTGCGGTTTCCCGCGTCCGACGTCCCCGCCCAGGCCCGGAGGCTCTACGCACGGTCGTCCGTGCGCTACGTGGGCGATGTCGCCACGGCGCCGGTGCCGGTCCTCCCGGTGTGCGACAGCGCCCGCGACGAGCCCCTTGACCTCTCCGAGTGCGGGCTTCGGGCGGTGGCGCCGGTGCACCTTCAGTATCTCCGGAACATGGGCGTCGCCTCCTCGCTCTCGATCTCGCTGATGCACGAGGGCGAGCTCTGGGGCCTGGTCGCGTGCCACAACGCGACGCCCAGGCATGTCTCCGCAGAAACCATGCAGGTCGCCCGCGTCATCGGCTCGCTCGCCTCGAGCCAGCTCTCCCTGCGCCACGAGAAGGAATTGCTCGAGCGCCGGTCCACCCTCGCGGAGGCGGTCTCGACCGTCCGGACAGCGACCACCGTTCTCAACGGGATGCCCGAGCCGATCTGGGCCGAACTCCAGCGGTTCGGCGAGGGCATCGGCGCCCCGCACGCGTTCGTGAACCTCCACAACCACGCCCGCTGCACGCCGGCGCCGGGCCTCGACGAGCTCGGGGCGTTGGTGCAGGCCTACCTGGAAACGCACGCCGGCAACGAGGCGATCTTCTGCAGCACGAGCCTTCCCTCGATCTGCGAAGAGGCGCTGCCCTTCCGCGCCATCGCGTGCGGGCTGATCGCGATCCGAATCGGAATCGACTGGAAGAACGCGGTCCTCTTCTTCCGCCCGGAGCAGGAGGCCACCGTGACCTGGGCGGGGCGCATCGACGCGACCGGCGGGAAGCACATCGGCCCGGACGGGTCGCTCAACCCCCGCGCATCCTTCGCCGCCTGGAGCGAACGCGCCAGCCTGACCTCGCGGGCCTTTCTCCCATCGGAGATCAGCGCCGCCGCCGACCTGAGGCGGGAACTGACCGACATCGTGATCAACGCGAGCGAGCGCGAGCTGACCCGCACCATCGCGGAGCTCACCGCCCGCAATTCCGAGATGGAGGAGTTCGTCTACAGCATCTCGCACGACCTGCAGTCGCCGATCGTCACGATCGACGGCTTCCTCCATCACACCGTCGGCGCCGTCGACAAGGACGACCACGACGCGGCCCTCCGCTACCTGAGCCACATCCAGGACGCGAGCGTCCAGATGCGATCGATCATCATGGACCTCCTCGAGGTGAGCCGCGTCGGGCGGGTCGACCTCGCGACCGAGGCGGTGCCCCTCGGGGCGGCGATCCACCGCGCCTGCGAGCACACCCGCCTCCGCTACGAAGAGGCCATGCCCTTCGAGATCGTCGTCGAGGGTGACTTCGGCACCGTCTCCGCCCACCCGACCCGGATCGGCCAGGTCTTCGACAACCTCCTGGGCAACGCGGTGAAGTACGGGCTGACCGACGAGGAGCGCGTGATCCGCGTCACCGGGTCCGTTTCCGAAGGCGGGACGGAGGTGCGCGTCCGCGACTTCGGACCCGGCATCCCCGCCAAGTTCGCCGACAAGGCCTTCCAGCTCTTCGCACGCCTCACCACGGAAGAAACACCCGGTAACGGCATCGGCCTCACGCTCGTCCGCCGGATCATGGGGATGCTGGGCGGGACCGTCCGCCTCGACAACGGCGTCGAACGCGGCGCGGAGTTCGTGCTCACCTTCCCCGTCGCGGGGAATGTGCAGCACGACGGAGGCGGTCCGGTGGCGAACGTGCCGGTGGGCGAGACGCCCAGAGAACCAAGCGTGAGGGAGAGCGACCAATGATCGAAACCCAGCGTCCGTTCCATATCCTGATCGTCGAAGACAACCGCCTGCACGCCGAGCTCATCGAGCTGGCGATGGCCTCGGCGCACATCGACAACCCGCGTGTCCGCGTGCCCACCGGCGAGCAGGCCCTGGCCCTGCTGCGGGAGCGGGCCGCCGATCACCTCCAGTACCAGTTCGGCCTCGTGCTGCTCGACGTGAAGCTCCCGGGCATGTCCGGCCTCGACACGCTCAAGGAGATCCGGGCCGACCAGGACCTCAAGTACCTCCCCGTCGTCATGCTGACGACCTCGATGAACGACCGCGACCGCGTGCTCGCCTACGAGTTCAGCGTCAATAGCTACGTCAGCAAGCCCCTCGACTTCGCGAAGTTCGAGAAGGTCATCCAGGACCTGGGCTGCTACTGGTGCTTCCACAACACCCCCCGCAGCACACTCGACGCCGCCTGAAGCATCGATCGAGCGCGGGCGCCCGGGAACGACAGGCCAATCCGCCGACGCGGGATCTCTCCCGGGTCGGCGGCTCGATCATGCGGCGCTCGCCCTCGGGACGGCCCGCGTCGGCCGGCTCACGATGGGCAGCACCCGCGCGACGACGGGCCCGTCCACCACGAGCTCGCCCGCGATGATGTGCAGATCGCTGTGGACGCAGGTCACCCGCCGGACGGTCGCGTGACAACCGCCGTCCGGGGCGTACTCCCCCTCGAACTGCATCTCGAGCTCATCGCGGGGCCTGGGCGGCCCCTCGCCCCGCCAGGCAAAGGCGAAGCCATTGTCCGAGGCCTCGAGAAGCCAGCCCATGTGGAACTCGCTCTCGGTCTCCGTCTTCCAGAAGACCGCCGACGACTTCCGGGTCCGGCGGGCCCGCCGGAGGTTGCTCTGTGATCCGTGATTCATGGTCGCATCCTTGTCTTCGTGCTCAGCGGAACGGATTGTGAACCGGGCGGACATGCCCCTGCAGGTGCCGCCGACGACGATCGTCACTCGTAATCCAGCGGCAGCCGATCGTGGCCCGCGCGTCGGCGTCGCCCGGCGCGTCGATCCGCACGATTCGGGCGTGGCGCGGGGGCATCTTGCACCGGGCGACCACCCGGATCGCGCCCCCCTCGCACGCCGCCCCCGTGTCGAGCACCCGCAGTGCGACGCCCGACTCGGAGATGTCCTTGATCACCGCCCCCCGCAGCACGCCCCCCGACGCGGGGCCCCACGCCACGCGGGGCCGGTCCGCCTCTGATCGGGCACGCTGACGCCTGTTCGAACGATTGTTCATGGCTGGTCTTCCTCTTGCATATGTGCGATCCCGCGACCACGACGAACGCCGGGCGCGGGTGATGAACGGATCAGGCCGCCCGGCGCGCTGGCGAGGGCACGAAGTGCAGGAGGTCGACGACCTCCGGGTGAAACTGCGAGCCCCGATGGGCCCGCAGCTCCGCCAGCGCCTGGGGCAGGGGCCGGGCCATCGCGTAGGGTCGGGGCTGCAGCATCGTCGCCAGTGCATCGCAGGCGCAGATGATGGCCGACAGCGTCGGCGCATCGCCCCCATCATCCCCGTCGCCCGCCGACCTTTCGGTCTCCTGCGTGTCGAAGCGGTGGTGGTGCCCGCGCACCGCCGCCGCAGCGGTCGCGCTCGCGCCGCACAGCTCCAGGAGGTCGGCGCCGAAGCGGGCGTGCTGCTCGACAAGCAGCCGCTCCGCCGGGCTCAGCCTGCGCGGCGCCGCCAGCACCGCCTCGGGCAGGCCCAGCTTCCCGATGTCGTGAAACTCCGCCGCGATCTCCAGGTCGTCGATCGATTCGGAGGAGAGCCGCACCACGCGGGCCAGGCTGCGGGCAAAGTCGCGCACGCACACCCCGTGGGGCCCCGTGTGCTCGATCTGCGTCGAGCCCAGCGTGGCCCGCAGCGCGTCGATCACCCCGAACAGCCTCGCACGGGGCGTGATCATCGTGTCGCTGCCCAGCCCGCGGGCCACGTCCTCCGCCGCCGCCATCGCCAGGGTGCACACCCGGTTCCGCCCCAGCGACTTCGCGGTGTACATCGCCCGATCGGCCCCCGCGAAGCCCCGCTCGGGCACCTCGTCGCGACGGACGATCTCCACACCGATGCTCGCGGTGATCTCATCCGCGGGAAGGTCCACCGCACCCCGATCCTGCACGCCCGCCCGCAGCTCCTCCGCCCAGCACCACAGCTCCGGCAGCGAGTCCGTCTGCTTGACGACCACGATCTCCTCGCCCCCCCAGCGGCACGCGATGTCCGTCGGCTCCAGGTGCGACCGCACGATCTCCGCCACCCGGCGCAGCGTCGCGTCGCCCACGTCATGCCCGAAGCGATCGTTGATCGACTTGAATCTGTCCAGGTCGATCATGACCACGCCCAGGGCGTCGCGACGATCCGATCGCGACGGGCTCAGCACCGCCGACTCGAGCGCCCGACGGTTCAGGAGCCCCGTCAGCGTGTCCGTGTTCGCCTGCTTCTCCAGGCGGGCCAGGCGCCGATTGATCTCGCGCCGCTCGACCCGCGATGCGGTCGCCGCGTCGATCGCACGCCGGATCCGCGCCCACAGCATCCCCCGCCTCGTCGCCTCCTGCTTGGGAAGGAAGTCGGCCACCCCCTGGCGCATCGACTCGATCACCACCGCCTGGTCCTCGCTCGCCGAAATCACGATCCGGGGCACCGAGGGCTGGTGCTCCGCGATCTCCGCGATGATCTCGGGCGCGGTCGCCGGGGGAAGGTTGTAATCGAGCACGATGCAGTCGAACGCCTGGTGCGAAACCGCCTCCACCACCGCTTCCCTGGTCGACACCAGCACCACGTTCACCAGCGGCTGATTCTCGACAAGCGCCAGCAACAGCAACTGCTGATGGGCCGCGTTGTCCTCCGCGAGCAGGATTCGGGTCGTCTCCATATCTCGATCTCCGGTTTTGGATTGTCCCGGTGGATCGGCTGCGCAAGTGCCAAGAAACAAACGAGATAGCGAAGGACCCCCAGCCCGCCGACCGCCCCTGCCGCCCGCACCGACTGCATCGCCAGCCCGGCCCGTTCGCGGACGCATCAGCGTCCGAGGACCGCCGCAGGGCACAGCATCAGCGCAGGAGGCCGAGAGCAGCAATGGGTGTCAGCACGCTTGAACCGGGTGGACGGTCCACATGAGGCGAACGCCCGGGCCGCAGGACAGCTCGGGGAGCCGCTGGCGACCGCCGGCACCCCTCATTCAACGGACTCAGAAAGGAAGCGACCACCATCGGCGCACACTCCCGGAAGGGTCGTGCGCCCAGCGTGCAATGGAGCCGGGGGGATTCGAACCCCCGTCCCGAGACAGTCCCCTTGAAGCCTCTACGCGTGTAGTCCATCGTTTGATCTCAGCCTTGTCGCGAGGATGGACACCCTCGACTTCGGCCCAGCCGCCTGTTGAATCTCACCCACGCGCCAGTCGGCACCACGCGCGGGCCAGCCCGATGTCTTCCTTCCCCGCCCCATCGGGCGTCGGGCGGGAAAGGTCACGGCGAATTAAGCCGCGAGGGAGTACTGCGTGTTGGCAGTTATAAGTGTTGCGTGCTTTTAACGTGGCCTGCACGCCCCACGACGCGCCACCTCAAAGATTCCCTGCTCGGTCGAAACCAGTCGGCCCCAACTTGTCAATCCGGGGCCCTCCCCGGCACACCAGTCTACGCACCGCCCCGCCCCCGGGTTCACCGAGGGCCCCGTGGTAGCATCGCGCCCGTGACCGCGCCCCCGGAACAATCTCTGCGACCCGTCGCGCTCGCCGGGCTCTTCCTGGGCCCGCTGGTCGCTCTCGCGGTCTACCTGCTGCTCCCGGAGGGCCTCCCGGGCGATCCCGCCACCGGGCTCGACCACCCCGCCCGCGCCACCGCGGCCCTTGCCTCATGGATGGCGGTCTGGTGGCTCACCGAGGCCATCCCCATCAGCGCCACCGCCCTGCTCCCCCTCGTCTGCCTGCCCCTGTTCGGGGTCGCGTCGATCCGTGATGCCGCCGCCCCTTACGCCCGTGATCTCATCCTGCTCTTCTTCGGGGGCTTCATCCTCGGGCTCGCCCTCGCCCGCTGCAACCTCCACCGGCGCATCGCGCTCTTCACCCTCAGCATCGTGGGCGATTCCCCGAGCCGCCTCGTCGCGGGCTTCATGCTCGCCACCGCGATCATGAGCATGTGGGTCTCCAACACCGCGACCGCACTGCTCATGCTGCCGATCGCCCTCTCCGTTCTCGCGCAGCTCACCGACGAAGCCGACCCCGGCCCCTTCCGGGCCAACTTCGCCCGCTGCCTGCTGCTTGGAATCGCCTACGCCGCCTCCGTGGGCGGGGTCGCCACGCTCGTGGGCACACCTCCGAACCTCGTCCTCGCCGCCTTCGTCCGCGATCAGTACGACGCCGACATCTCCATGGCGCACTGGATGCTCGTCATGGTGCCCCTCGCAGCGGTCTTCCTGCCCATCGTGTGGATCGGCCTGACCCGGTTCATTTTCCCCATCCGAGGGCCTGCGCCCGCCGACGCCACCGACGCCCGCGCCATGATCCGCCGGCGCTTGCAGGATCTCGGGCCGATGTCGCGCGCGGAGTGGACCGTCGCCCTCGTCTTCGCCTTCACCGCCCTCGCCTGGATCACGAGGCCCCTCATCAACTCGCTGGGCGAAACACTCGCCTCCGCCCCCCTCGCCGACCTCAACGACGCGACGATCGCCATCCTCGCCGCCATGCTGCTCTTCGTCATCCCGACGAACCTCTCCAGGCGCGAGTTCGCCATGGACTGGAAGACCGCCGAGACCCTCCCCTGGGGCATCCTCATCCTCTTCGGCGGGGGCCTCTCCCTCGCCGCCGCCATCACCGCCACCGGGCTCGACCGCGCGATCGGCGGGTCGCTCACCGGACTCGCCGGCGTCCCCCCCATCGTCGCCATCCTCGCGGTCACCACCACCATCGTCTTCCTCACCGAGCTCACCAGCAACACCGCCATCGCGACCGCGGTCCTCCCGGTGCTCGCCGCCGCCGCCCCCGCCATAGGCGTCGAGCCCGGCGCGCTGCTCATCCCGGCAGCCATCGGCGCTAGCTTCGCCTTCATGCTCCCGGTCGCCACGCCCCCCAACGCCATCATCTTCGGCTCGGGCCAGATCCGGGTCGCCGACATGGCCCGCGCCGGGTTCGCCTTCAACCTCGTCGGGATCGCCCTCGCCACCCTCGTCGCGGTCACCTTCGCGGACTTCATCCTCCCGCCGGGCGCTACCCTTTCCCCATGAAAGTCGCCGTCATCCTCTGTGCCGCGGGCGCCTCCACCCGCTACGCCGGCGGGCAGGACATCCTGGGCGGGGACCGCTCCAAGCTCGATGAGGACCTTGGGGGCCGGCCCGTCCTCCAGCGCGCCGTCGAGCTCTTCTGCCACCGCGACGAGGTCGGCGCCGTCCTCGTCGCCGGCCCGCACGACGAGGACGCCTTCGCCGCCTTCAGCCTGCGACACGCCGACCGTCTCTCCATGCTCGGCGCCGAGCTCGTCCGAGGGGGCCGGTCGCACCGCGCCGAGACCGTCGCCCGGGCCCTCGAGCACGTCCCCGCCGACGCGACCCACGTCGCGGTGCACGACGCCGCCCGCTGCATCACCCCGCCCGACCTGATCGACCGCCTCTTCGCCGCTGCCTCGAACCACCCCGCGGTCATCCCGGGCATCGATGTCGCCGACACGATCAAGCGCGTCGACCCCGAGGGCGTCGACGAGGGCGATATCGACCCGCTCGCCGCCATCCTCGGCGCCGCCGGCAGCGGGCCCAGGCCCCGCGCCATCGTCGAGACCGTCGACCGCGCGAACCTCGTCGCTGTGCAGACCCCCCAGGTCTTCGAAACAGCCCTGCTGCGCCGGGCCTACGCCCAGCCGGGCTTCGAGACCGCCACCGACGACGCGGCCCTCATCGAGCGCCTGGGCGAGCGGGTGCTCGTCGTGCAGGGCGACCCCGCCAACATGAAGCTCACCCGCCAGCAGGATCTCCGGGTCATCCGAGCCCTGGGAGGCTTCAAGCCCCCCAGCGACCGCCCGACGCACAAAAAGTTCTGAACGTGTCCGCTACGCCCGATCGATCGTGACAGCCGACGCACCCCACCCGCACCCCATCCTCGCCACGCCCACGCCCCACAGCCCCACCGCCACCCCGACCGCGACAGTTCGCACCCTCCGCGCATACAAACCGCACCCGTCGAGCCGGGTGCGGAGCACAACCGCACGGACGCGGACTTTCCCCCCACGAACCAGGCCGCCGGAGACCCTTTCGGCGGCGTGATCCGTTCTGGAAGGTGCCGAGTGTCGCGGATCAGAAGTACTTGCGGATTACGCCCTTGACGATGCCCTGCACCTGGCAGAACTTCACCCGGATCGGCTCGAAGTCGGGGTTGGCCGGCTGGAGGCGGATGTGGTCCTCCTCCTTATAAAAGGTCTTCAGCGTCGTGCTGCCATCCTCCAGGAGCGCGACGATCCGGTCGCCGTTGCGAGCGACCTGGGCCCGCTCGAGGAGGATGTAGTCCCCGTCGAGGATCCCCTCGTCCCGCATGCTCTCGCCCTCGACCCGAAGGGCGAAGGTGCTCTCCGCGTTATCGCCCCCCATGAGGTCCATGAGGTCGATCTCTTCGGTGTCCGCGACCTTCTCGATCGGGTAGCCCGCAGCGATCTTGCCCACGAGCGGGAACTTCAAGGGCCGGCTCTCGTCCGGAACCGCGACGCCCTCAGCAATCGACAAAGAGCGTGCCTTGTTCGGCTCCCGCACGAGCGCGCCCTTCTTGATGAGCGCCTCGACATGCTCGAAGACCGTGACCTTGCTGACGCCGATCTCGTCGGCCAGCTCCTGCATGGTCGGGGAGTAGCCGCGACGCACGCGGGAATCCCGAATCAGTTTCAGGATCCGCAGTTGCTTTGGGGTGAGATTCATCCATCGCTCCAAGGTTGTTCGCCACGATTGTCGGGGTACGCCCCCTGGACCGCAGCGAGGTGGACAGAACACACACAGACGCTTGCACCGCAGCCAGACGAGCCCCCTGACCCGCCAGCACATCGGCACACAAAGACCAGCCCGACCCACCCCGCACCCCAACCCGCCCCGCACCCCGCACCCCACGCGACCTTGGCCCCGATCCCGCCCCCGGACCACCCTGGCCGACCCGCCCAGCAAGCAAGCGGCTCACCC
Organism: Phycisphaerales bacterium; assembly: GCA_036788215.1. Lineage (GTDB taxonomy): Bacteria > Planctomycetota > Phycisphaerae > Phycisphaerales > UBA1924 > DAIQNV01. The sequence goes on from DAIQNV010000029.1 coordinate 18,014, forward strand.
ACGACACCCGTCCGCCCCGCCCCCCGGCGAGCACCCTCTGGTACGAGCCCTGACCGAGGATCGCCAGCGGCGCCGACCCGGGAACACCGACCGGGCCCCCCGGGGGCCCGCTCCGCGTGTCGCACAGAATTGTGTCTGTTCGTCCGTTCATGTCGCTGATCTGAGGGATGGTCCTCGGGACCCCATTCGTCGGTCCCTCCATGGGCATCCTATCAAAATTCGTATGGCGATCAACCCAGATTTGGAGAAAGATCGGTTTCTGAAACCCAAGCCGAGCAGCCGTCAGGGTCGCCCACAGGTCGATCAAACCCCTCCTCTTGCTCAGCAGGGGTTGGTGCTGGTTCCCGGGAGCGACAAAAAGATCACGTGAATCAGTTGCAGCCAAGGGCCCAGGAGGCCGCATAAATGGGGCGGCTTTCGGAGCCCGTTCGAGGGAAAGCATATCGGAAACCCGGGTCTCCCCGCAACCGGGCGCGTCGATTGCCTCAAAACCAACCCGACTTCCCGGTCGCCTAGCGTCACCCGCACGCTCGATGCGGAGCCAAACACCCGCACTGAGTGTTTCCCCTCAGTTCAGCGCCTGCGCGTCCTCAATGGCGACGACGGATCCGTGTCCCGTCCCGCGCGACGAGACCCCCGAGTTCGAGGATCGTCAACTGCGCGCGCACGACCGACGGCTCAAGCCCGCACCGGGCCGAGAGTTCATCGAGTGTCATCGCGCCATCGAGCGCGCTGAAGACCGTCCCCGCGTTGCCCGTTGGAACGGGCGCTGTCGCAACGGGCTCAGCGGGTCGCGACCGCGCCCCGGAGGGCGGACCCGGCGCAGGCTCGATCGTGGTAGGGCTTTCTGACCCCTTCCCGCCGAAGAGCGCGCCCTCCGCATACCGGTCCGCGTGTTTGCCATGGTGGGCGAACCACGCGGGATGCTCCAGCGCGCGCAGCACGTCCCCGGGCTCGATGATCAGCGTCGCCCCATCCCGGAGCAGTTCCAGAGATCCGCGGCACGTCTCGCTGTCAACGCGACCGGGCAGGGCCATGACTTCCCGACCGTGTTCCTCCGCCGCTTGGCGCGCCGTGATGAGCGCGCCGGACTTCCGCCCCGCCTCGACCACGAGCACGCCCAGGCTCAGCCCGGAGATGATCCGGTTGCGCCGCGGAAACTGTTCAGCCGCCGGAGCGGTGCGGCAGGGCAACTCGCTGACGATCGCCCCGCCCGCTTCCGCGATGTCGTCGTACAGGGCCGCGTGCTCGGGCGGGTAGGGCTGCAGCAGCCCGGACCCCAGCACCACGACGGTGGTGCCCCCTGCGCGGAGGGTGCCCCGGTGGGCCGCCGCGTCGATGCCCCGTGCCCCGCCCGAGGTGATCGTGAGCCCCGCGCGGGCCAGGGCACCGGCGAACTTCTCCGCCTGCTCGATCCCGTAGGCGGAGGCCCGCCTCGAGCCCACCATCGCGACGGATGGCCTCGCGGTCAGGGCCTCGGGGTTGCCCCGCACCAGCAGCACCGGCGGCGCATCGGAGAGCGCCGCGAGCATTTCCGGGTACCCGGGTGTCCCGCGCACGAGCGCCCGCCCCCCGATGCGTTCGAGATCCAGGAGTTCCTCCTCCACCCGGTCCGCGACGGTCTTGAAGGCGCGGACCGCCGACTCCGCGACCTTGGCCCCGATCCCGGGGACGCTCGTCAGCGCCGAGGGCGACGCCGACAGCACCGCCTCCGCGGACCCGAACCGCTCCAGGAGCGCCGCGATCCGCACCGGGCCTAGCCCGGGCGCGAGCCAGAGCGACAGGGCGGCCCGGGTCGCCCCGGTGGACTCGTGCGCACCGTCCATCAGTTCCCGTCTCCCGCGCCGCCCTCGACGGGCCTGTAGGGCACGCCCTCCTTGGCTTGCTCGTACTCCAGGACACGGGCATACGCCGAGACATCCTCCGGCGCCAGAACATCCGTGCGCACGAGCTGTTCCACGATCACCGGCGCGTAGACGAACGCCGGATTGGGCCTGCGGAGCGAGACGAAGAGCCTGCGCTCGTCCGCCTTCTGCACCGATCGGTCGAAGGTGACGTCCCACCCCGGGCTCGGGCTCTCGACCTTCAGGTGGTAGACCCCGTCGCGGGTGACGACCTCGATCGGGGGACCCTCGTAGGCCCCGGTCGCGATCGCGGGCCCGCTCGAGCCACACCCCGGGAGGGCGAGGGTGACGAACGCCAGCCCGATCGTCGCGATCGCGAGGGGCGGGCGGAAGGGGCGTCGGGCCCGAGTGATGCGGGGGCGCGGCGGCGCGCCGATGATTCGGTGTCTCGCGGTCGGTGTCATACCCTTAGGCTAACCGAACACGAGGTCGGCCTCCCAAGGAGTTTCCCTTTACATGCCCGAGCCCGCCCCATCCCCCCTCCGACGCGTGCTGGCCTCCGGTCTGCGCCTCTCGGGGCGCCTCATGGCCTGGCTGGCCCGCCGGGGTTGGGCCCGCGCCGTCCGCGCCCCCGCGAGCACCCTCGTCGTCGCCTGCGTCGCGGTCATCCTGGTCATGGCGACCGGGCTCGTCGCGTGCGACCTGCAGCAGAAGACCCGCCCCCGCCCGGAGCCCCTCGCGGGCATCGAGCCCCTCGTCCGCATCCGCGTCGCGGAGGAGCAGCCCGAGGTCAGGATCGACAGCGACCGCCCGGTCGAGGGCGCTCCCATCCTCGCCTTTGTGCACCTCGCGTCCGACGACCTGCAGGACTCCGTCCGCCTCACCGCCCCCGTCCTCGTCGACGCGGTCGGCGCCTCCATCCGCGTCCGCGGCGCGAACGGCGCGACCCGGTCCTTCCCCGAGGGCGTGATGGTCCAGATCCGCGCCACCGGGCACGGGCTCTCGATCGGCGGGCGGGCCTACGGGCCCGTCCTGCTCGCCCGGGCGCGCACCGACGCCTCCCCCGTCGCGGTGGACATCGCCGCGGAACTCCCGATGGAGTCCTACATCGCGGGCGTCTCTTCAGCCGAACTCGTGCGGGGCTGGTCCCTAGCCGCCTTCCGCGCCCAGGCGATCGCAGCACGGAGCTACGCGAGCCACCAGCGCGAACGCGCCCGGAACATGAACCGCTGGTACGACCTCGACTCAACCACCCGCGACCAGGCCTTCAACGGGCTCACCGACGACCCGACCGCGATCCAGGGCGCCGAGAGCACACGCGGGATCGTCCTCACCTGGCAGGGTCGCGTCCTCCGCGCGTACTACTCCAGCACCTGCGGCGGTCGCCCCGCGTCCGCAGCGGACGTCTGGACCACCGGTCCCGGGCTCGAGTTCAACAAGCCCCTGCCCCTGCAGGCCCGGGAGCGGGCCTGCGCCTGCGACGCCTCCCCCCTGTACCGCTGGGAACGCGAGCGACCCGGGGGCGAGACCGCCCAGCGCCTCGCGGCGTGGGGCACCCGCCAGGGCCACGCGGTCGGAAGGCTCACCGGGCTCCGCGACATCGAGGTCGCGGAACGCAACGCGGTCGACCGCCCGAGCCGCTACCGCATCCGCGACGGGCGGGGACGCACCTACAGCCTCGCTGCGGAAGAACTGCGCGTCGCCCTCAACACCGCCGGGCCTGGGCTCCCCGACATCACGCGCCAAACCCGCACCCCCAGCGGCGACTTCGAGGCCCGCGTGAGCGAGGACCGGGTCTTCCTCGACGGTCGAGGCTTCGGGCACGGGGTGGGCCTCTGCCAGTTCGGCGCCCAGGGGCTCGCGGAGCAGGGCCGGACCTACATCGAGATCCTGGGGCTCTACTACCCCGGGGCACGCATCCAGCGCTGGTGGTGAGGGATCGCGCTCAGGCGATGATGTCGATGAGGCTGCCCGGGTCCGGGGCGATCCAGCTCTTCGCTGCAGCGGAGGTGTACCCCTGCGGGACCGCGACCAGGACCGTCCGCTCGACCGGGGTCACCTTCACCGGAGCGACATCCCCGATCCGGGCGACGACGGGGCGATGGGCGTCCGCGTCCCAGGAGCCTGGCCGGTCGCCCCGTTCACAGGGGGCGACAGGGGGCTGACGCTCGGGCTGACGCTCGATGCGCAGCGGGTGCGACCAGGGCCGGCAATGGCCCCACGCAAGCCCGTTCTCGCACGCGTCGATCCGCATGGGAGGTGGAGAGGCGAGAAGCGTGCCAACCGCCAGCGTCCGAGAAAAACCGGCTTTCTGGGTCCGTAACGGAGGTCTTCACGGACCCACACCCCGGCGCCGTTGCCTGTGGGCAACACGCGCCGTGGCGTAGACTCGACCCTCGATGCGCACGGACGAGCTCGATTTCGACCTTCCCCGCGAGCTGATCGCGACGCGACCCGCCGACCCCCGGGACTCGGCCCGCCTGCTCGTCGTCCGTCGCGAGGGCCACGAGCACCGGCGCATCCGCGACCTGCCCGAGATCCTGCGGGCGACGGACACGATCGTGTTCAACGCGACCAGGGTCCTCCCGGCACGGTTCGAGGGGGAGAACCTCGACACCGGGGGGCGCGTGCAGGGCCTGTGGCTGCGGGATGTCGGCGCCGGGGACGGACGGGCGTGGGAGGTGATGCTCAAGGCCCGTCGGCACCGCCCGGGCCGGCGGATCGGCCTGCGCGACGCGACCGGCGCTGACACCGGCATCGTGCTGACGATCCGCGAGCGCTCCGACGAGGAAGAGGGCGCCTGGGTGGTCGGCGTCGAGGGGGGCGAGGCGGGCGAATCGACCGAGGCGCTGCTCGGGCGGGCGGGCATGACGCCCCTGCCCCCCTACATCCTGAGCCGGCGCAAGGAAGCGGGGGAGGAGATCGCCGACGAACTCGACCGGGCGGCGTACCAGACCGTGTTCGCCCACGGGAATGCGGCGCCGGCTCCCGGGGTGGGGGCCGCCGGCTCCGTCGCGGCTCCGACCGCCGGCCTGCACTTCACGCCCGAGCTGCTCGGGACGCTGGCGGACCGGGGCGTCCGTGAGACCGAGGTGACGCTGCACGTCGGCGCGGGCACCTTCAAGAGCGTGGAGACGGAAACGGTCGAGGAGCACCCGATGCACGCGGAGTGGTGCATGATGGGCGAGGGCGCCCTGCGGGAGGTCTTCCACTCGCCCGAGCGCCGCATCGTCGCGGTGGGCTCGACCGCGACCAGGACGATCGAGAGCTACGCGCAGGTGCTGGAGCGCGGGGAGCCCGCGCCGGAGTGGCTCGAGACGAGGCTCCTCATCAGCCCGGGCTACCGCTGGCGAAGGGTGGGGGCGCTCCTGACCAACTTCCACCTGCCCCGGTCGACGCTCCTGGCGATGGTCGGGGCGGTCGTGCCCGGGGGGATCGACCGGGTGCGGGCGCTCTACGCGGAGGCGGTGCGGGAGGAGTACCGGTTCTTCAGCTACGGGGACGCGATGCTGATCCTGCCCGACGAGTGACCGGGGCGGGCGAAGTGGAGGGGGTGGGGTGGGGTAGGAGTGGGGCTTGAGGTGGGGGTGGCGGGCGGCCCGTGCCGATAGGGTGTGGGCGGAATCGGGCGCGAGCGGAAAGGGGCCGGCGGTGGAGCTGCACCGGCTGATCGAGGGTCTCGGGGTGACGGTCGCAGCGGGTGATCCCGCGGGTCGTCGTGTGCTCGACCTGACCGAGGACAGCCGGACCGCGATGCCCGGCTCCCTCTTCATCGCGCGGCGCGGGCTGAAGGCGGACGGGCGCCGCTTCGTCCGCGAAGCGGTCGAGCTCGGGGCGGTCGCGGTCCTGACCGACGACGCGGAGGGGCTGGACGCGGGCGACGCGGTGGTGCTGGTTGCGCGGGAACTGCCCGAGACGATCGCGACCCTCGCGGAGCGGTTCCATGGCGACCCGGCGCAGAAGCTCTTCGCGATCGGCATCACCGGGACCAACGGGAAGACGACCGTCGCGCACCTGACGCACCGGCTGCTGAACGCTGCGGGCGTGCGCACCGGGCTGATCGGCACGGTCGAGATCGACGACGGGCGCGAGCGTGCCCCCGCGAGCATGACGACGCCCCCGGCGCTCGAGCTGAGCCGGACGCTGGCGATCATGGTCGAGTCGGGGTGCCGCGCGGTGGCGATGGAGGTCTCGAGCCACGCCCTCGACCAGCGCCGGGCGGACGGGGTGCGGTTCGGCGTCGGGGTCTTCACGAACCTGACGGGCGACCACCTCGACTACCACGGGACGATCGACCGGTACGCCCTGGCGAAGCGTCGGCTCTTCGATCTCGTCGGGCGCGATGGCGGGCTGGCGGTCGTGAACGGGCACGATGCGCGGGGCGCGTTCATGGCGGAGGGCTGCGAGACGGGGTGGTGCTGTCGGGAAGCGCCGGGCGACCACGCGGGCTGGGTCGTGCGCGTGGTGGAGCGGACGGGCTCGGGCATGAGGCTGGCGATCTCGGGCCCGGCCTTTGAGACCGAACTCGTCGCGCCCGTGGAACTGATCGGGCAGCACAACGCGATGAACACGCTGCAGGCGGTCGTCTCCGCCCAGCGGGCGATGGCGACGCTGGGCTTCAACGCGGGGGAGATCAGGGCCCGGCTCGGGCGGGCCCTGACGCTCCTTCATCCCCCGACCGGCCGGCTCGAGCCGGCGCATGGCGGCCACGATGACATCAGCGTGCTCATCGACTACGCCCACACCGACGACGCCCTGGGCCACTGCCTCTCCGCTGCCCGCGAGGTCGTGCCCCCGGGGCGGAGGCTCTGGGCGGTCTTCGGCGCCGGGGGGGAGCGCGACACGACCAAGCGTCCCCGCATGGGCGCGGTCGTCGCGGAGCTCGCGGATGCGATCGTCGTGACCAGCGACAACCCGCGCTCGGAATCGCCCAGCGCGATCATCAGCGAGGTCGTCGCCGGCATCCCGAAGCAGAGGCAGGGCGCCATGAGCGTGCAGGCCGACCGCGAGCGCGCCATCGAGCACGCGATCACCCGGGCCGATCCGGGCGATGTCGTCGTCATCGCGGGCAAGGGGCACGAGACCGAGCAGCTCCTCCCCGGGCCGGACGGGCGGGTGGTGCGCCGGCCCTTCGACGACCGGGCCCAGGCCCGCGCCGCCCTGGTCGCCCGCCGGGCCCGGGCCGGATTCATCGACAGCGCCGACGCGGACGCCGCGAGGGGGCAGGCGTGAGCGGGGGCGTGTGGACGACCGGGCCGTTCTCGTCGTGGGAGGCGTTCGCACGGTGCGCCGGGGGCGCATGGGCGCGGGAGCCCGGGGCGGGCGTCGGCCAGCCGACGGGCGCGACGCTGGACACGCGGACACTCGAGCCCGGGCAGGTCTTCTTCGCCTTCCAGGGCGAGCGGACCGACGGGCACGACCACGCGAAGGGAGCGAGCGAGCGCGGGGCATCGGTCGTCGTCGCGGAGCGCGCGGTCGAGGTCGCGGGCGGGACCGGCGTTCTCGTTGTGCGTGACACCCGGGCGGCTCTCTGGTCGCTCGCGGAGGCGCAGCGGGCAGCGATCCGCGATCAGGGCACGATGGTCATCGGGGTCACCGGCTCCAATGGCAAGACGACCACGGTCCGGCTCATCGAGGCCGCCCTCGCGGGCGCGGGGCCGGGTCGCCGCAGTGTCAAGAGCTTCAACAACGACCTGGGCGTGCCCATCACGCTCCTGAGCGCCCGGGCGGGCGACCGCTGGCTCATCTCGGAGATCGGCACCAGCGGGCCGGGCGAGCTCGCGCGTCTCACCAGGCTCGCCTCGCCCGAGATCGCGGTGATCACCTCCATCGGCCGGGCCCACCTCGAGAAGCTGGGCTCCGTCGCGGGCGTCGCGCGCGAGAAGTCGGCGATCCTCACCGCGGGCGAGCCCCCCCCCGGCGTGCGGCTCGTGCCCAGTGGCGTGGCGGAGCTCGAGCCCCTGCTCGATGGGCTCGCGGGGCTCCTGCGCGTCGGCACCCGCGAGGGCGACCGTATCCGCATCCTGTCGTCCACGCCCGAGGGCGAGGGGCAGCGCGTCACGATCGACACGCCCATCGGCGAGCGCTCGTTCACGATCCCCCTCGCGGGGCGCCACAACGCGGGCAACGCTTCGATCGCGTGGGCGGTCGGGCTCGCGATGGCGCTCGACGCGGACGCGGTTGAGACGGGGCTGGCTCGCGCACGCGGCGAGTCGATGCGTCTCGAGCGCCTCACGGTCGCGGTCCCCGGGGGCGAGATCCGCGTGATCAACGACGCGTACAACGCCAACCCCGAGTCGATGCTCGCGGCGCTCGCGATCCTGTCGCTGGAGCCGGGCCGGCGGGTCGCGATCTTGGGCGACATGCGGGAGATGGGCGACGCTTCGGCAACCGCCCACGCTGAGATCGTCGCCAAAGCCCTGAAGTCCGCGGACGAGGTCGTCCTCGTGGGCCAGGACATGGCCCGCGTCGACGCCCCGGTCGCGATGAAGTGCGCGGACGCGGACGACCCCGCGATCATCGACCGCCTGCGCCCGGGCGACACGGTGCTCGTGAAGGGCTCGCGGGGGGTGCGCCTCGAGCGCATCGTCCGCGGGCTCGCCGAACCCAACGCCTGCGAGGGGATCGCCTAGTGCTCTACCTGCTGCTCGACGCCCTGCGGAACTGGCTCGCGGAGAAGGGGCTGTATGGGTTCCCCATCAGCCTGCTCGACCAGGTCGAGTTCCGCGCCATGGCCTCCGCCTTCCTCGCCTTCGTGGGGGTGGTCGTGCTGGGCCAGCCCGTCATCCGCTGGCTGCGCCGCCAGAAGATCGGCGATGCCGGTTCGACCGATGCCGAGGCGCTGCGGAGCCACGCCCTGAGCAAGAGCCAGACGCCCACGATGGGGGGTATCCTGATCGTCGGCGCGATCCTCGCCTGCACCCTGCTCCTGGGCGACCTGCGGGCCCGCTACCTCCAGCTCGCGGTCGTCGTCGTCGCGTGGCTGGGCATCCTGGGCGGGTTCGACGACTGGCTCAAGCTCACCGCGCAGCGCCGGGGCACCGGACGCCAGGGCCTGCTCGCCTGGGAAAAACTCGTCTTCCAGCTCGGGCTCGGGCTCATCGTGGGCGTCTTCGTCTACGACGCCGGCAACCTGACGGGCATGCAGGACGTCGCCCACGTCGTCAACATCATCGGCCAGCGCACCTACGCCCCGGGCGGCGCCGGCGTCGAGGAGGGCCTGCTCTACCTCAGCCGCCCAGTCTTCATCATGGTCGCGGTCCTCTTCGTCGCGGGCATGAGCAACGCGGTCAACATCACCGACGGCATGGACGGGCTCGCCAGCGGCATCTCCGCCTCCGTCGCCTTCGGTCTCATGCTCCTCGCCCTGGTCGCGGGCAGCGAGGGGCTGAGCCAGTACTTCCTGGTGCCCAGCGTGCTCTACGCCGACGAGCTCGCCATCCCCGCCGGCGCGATGGCTGGCGCGTGCCTGGGCTTCCTGTGGTGGAACTGCTCGCCCGCCCAGGTCTTCATGGGCGATACCGGCTCCCTCGCGCTCGGTGGCCTCATCGCGTACATCGCGATCGTCACCCGCCAGGAGCTCGTTGTCCTGATCATGTCGGGCGTCTTCCTCCTCGAGATCGGCAGTGTTGTCGCCCAGGTCGGCTACTTCAAGGCGACCAAGGGCCGGCGCATCCTGCGCTGCGCCCCCATCCACCACCACTACCACTTGGGAGGCTGGACCGAGAGCCAGGTCGTGCAGCGGGCCTGGATCGTCTCCGTCCTGCTCGGCGTCGTGGCCCTCACCACGCTCAAGATCCGCTAGTCTTCGCACGAATGATCGGGATTCCCCCCCCCCGACTCGAAAGGAACGCCGATGTCCCGCCCCTCCACGCGCCTCGCCGCGATCGGCCTGGCGCTTGTCCCCCTGGCCCTGGTCGCCTGTGGCAATGTGGCGACGAACACCACCGAGTACCACTCCGAGGGGTCGCCTCCGCCTGGAATCGAGGCCAACGCGAGCGTCGTGGTGCATGTCGCGGAGGGCGACCAGCAAGTCGTCCTGAACGGGATCGTCGTGTCGGTCGCGGAGGGCTGGCTGGTCGTCGACCCCTACGACAGCGCGGACCGCGTCTGGGTGCCCATGGATCATGTCGACCGCATCGAGAGCCCCCGCGCCACACACACGGGCGCGGGCCAAAGCGATGGCGGCTGACCTCACTCCGCCATGATCAGGACCGGACGCGCCAGCAGCAGCCGATCCTGGATCGGCCCGTGCGCCCCCGCGTCCAGCTCGATCACCAGCGTCCGCCCCGCCTCGCCCACGCCGGGCAGCCCTTCCGCAACGCGGATCGTGGGCGATCGGCTGTCGAGGCGCTGCACAACCAGCGCCGACTCGCCCGAGCGCCCCCGGATGGACACCCGCAGGATCGCATCGGCCCAGGGCCCGGGCGGCGCCGTCTGGGCGATGAGCGTCGGGCCCAGGCGCGCATCGAACGCGATCGCCCCCGCCTCCTCGGGCAGCGACCACTCGACCGCCATGGGTCCGCTGAACACGATCGAGGGCGCCAGGCGAGCCTCGCCCGAGGGCTCGACCCCAGGCGGGTCCGTCCGTCGGCGTGCATCGCCCGCCACGATCTTCGAAGGCTCGATCGACGCCAATGGCCGGATCGCCTCCCCGGGCAGCGTCAAGGAGCGGATCTCCGACGCATCGACGCACAGGTGCGCGATCAGCCCCTCCGATGAACTTGCCCCGCGCCGCGACGGGCCGGGGGGCGTGTCTTCGATCGGCGCGTTCACCAGCAGGTCCGCCACCAGCAGCACGCACCGCGGCGCCGTCTCCGTCCCCGCCGCGGGGACGCCCGCGATCACCTCGCCCGTCATCAGGCTCAAGAGGGGCCGCCCCGACCGCTCCATGGGGTTCGCCAGCGTCACCGAATCCACTAGGTCCAAACCGAACGCCACGACCGAGCCATCCGTCCGCTCGACCGCGACCTCCGGCCCCATCTCGACGACGAACCCGCGGACCTCATCCCCGTTCGCCAGGCGCACGACATCCGCCGTCGCGTCGGGCGTCACGCCCGAGACCGACGCCCGCTCCACCCCCGCGATGTGTTCCAGCGCCAGTTCCAGTTCCCCCAGCCTGAGGGAGCGGAAGCGCAGCGACTCCCCGCCCGCATCGCCGGGCTCGGGCCGGCCCAGGAGGCGCTGCCCGTCCGTCAGCGTCAGCATCCAGGTCTCGCGATCGACGCTCGCGCCGGGCCCCACGCCCTCGCCCCGCGTCACGCGCGACGCCTCCAGCGCCTCCCGCAGGCCCTCGGGCACGCGCCCCAGTTCCTCCGCCGCCGCCTCGATCTCCGCGATGTCCCGCTCGCTCAGCGTCGGCACGGGCATCGGCGCCGCCTCGGGGCGCCGGTCCGCCGCGATGATCGCCAGCAGATTCGAAGCGTCCAGCCGGATCGCCCGCCCCGCCTCGTCCGCGACGACCAGCGACGATGCGTCCAGCCCCACCAGGCGCGCCGGGCGCTCCGCCAGCGACCGATCCAGCAGCAGCACCGGCGCATCGGCGTTCACAGGCAGCCCGGCGCACAGTCCGAGAACCGCGCCCGCCGTCATCGCGGCACGCGCGGCAAACCACCCCCCGCCATCGGGGCGTCGGTTTCGGATTGCCCGCCCATAGGCCTGCATACTCGTCATACCCCCGCGGAGGCCCCGGTGTTCCCGCTCGACCGAAAGGTCACATATCCGACGACCGAGAGCAAGCGTCGTCCTGCCCGACGCCTCACTTCGGCCTCATTTCTGGAAGATCGGCAGATACCGCTTGGGCATCTGGAGCACGATCAACGCCATCGCGGTCCCGTACTCCGATCCGACCGTCGTGTCCTGCCACGACCCGTCCGCCTGCTGATCGCTCAGCAGCTCCGTCCGCACCGCGGGCCACCAGGTCGCCCACGCGTCCCCGCCCGCGAGGTACATCGCCTGCACCGCGTAGTAATGCCCATAGAAATAGTGCGCCCGGCTGGGCCGGCTCGCGCCCGGCAGCGCTGTGCGCTCCAGGTACTCGACCCCCCGGTCGATGCTCTCGTCGTTGTAGATCCCCGCGTAGAAGAGCGCCGCGACACCCGCCGCCGATCGGGGCCACGCGCTCGAGCCCGTGTCCGCCTGGTAGCGGAACCCCCCGTCGGGGTTCTGGCACCGCTTCACGTACTCCACCGCGCGATCGATCACGCCCGCGTCGACTTCGAGCCCCGCGTGTCGCGCACTCCTGAGCGCCATCACCTGGCAGATCGTCACGCTCACGTCCGCGTCATAAGGAACGGGGTTGTACCGCCACCCGCCCTCCTCGTTCTGCGTGCGCTCGATCAGGCGGACCGCCTTGACCAGCGCCTCGTGCAGGCGGGCCGAGCGGCGCGAGTCGGGCCCGCCCCGCGTCATGCCCTCGATCTCGCCCAGGAAAAGCGCCGCGAACCCGTGCCCGTACATCGGCCCGTGGGCCGCTTCCGCAGCGATCAGACCGTTCTCCGCAGCCGCGTCGAGGACGAAGTCCGTCGCCCGCTCCACCACCTCCGCGTACTTCCCTCGCCCGGGCAGGTGCCCGTCCGCCATGAACGCCAGCGCCGCAACGCTCGTGATCGCGACGTTCTTCCCGAACCGCCCGCCCATGAACGACCCGTCGGGCTGCTGCTGCGCCGCCAGCCACTCCAGGCCACGGTCCACCGCCCCGGTCAGCTCCGGCGTGATCTCGTTCTCGAGGGCGTTGTTCTGCGCCGATGAGGGCGCGGGCGCATCCTGCGCCGGAACAATCCCGCACAGCGCCATCGTCAGGGTGATCGTCAGCGTCCGGTGCATCATTCCTCCTCCGCCGGCTGCGCCAGCCTGCGGTAGTACGCCTCGGTCAGCCTGCGGTACAGGCTGCTGAACGAGTCGCTCAGCCCCTCCATCAGCGCATCGCGCGTCCGCTCGGGCAGCGCCCCCCACTCCGCCTGCTGCGCCAGGAAATCGGGGTTCATCTCCGCGCCCTCCAGCCCGGGGGGCATCGCCTCCGCCTGGCTGTCGCCCGACCCCGCCCGGTTCTGCTGGCTCGCCGCCTGGCTCTGCTGGGCCTGCTGCTGCTGGCTGCTCGAGGACGAACTCGAACTCGACGACGAGCTCGACTGGTTCTGCTCCGCAGCGTCGATCACCATGTCGAGCTTCCGCAGCACATCCTCCTGCAGGCGCTGCGTCGCGAGGCCCGTGTCCCCCGCCGACGCCAGGCGTTCCGCCGCGTCGCCCATCAGCTCGACCGCCTGCGCGAGCTCCTCGCTCGCCTCTTCGCCACTCAGGCGGCGCGCGAGGTCCTGCTGATCCGGGTCGCCCACCTCCGCCTGTTCCCCATCCGTGATGCCCAGGAGCTCATCGAGCGAGGGCAGCGGGTCGGCGATCGCCGGCGCAACCGCCAATCCCAGCACCATTCCGGGCACCACGATGAGCCACCGGGTTGCATGCGTCGCGTTCAAGGCGTCGACCCCTCTCCTCTATTCGGCGTTTCCGGGTCGGCGGGTTCGCCCCCCACCCCACCTTCCGGGACTTCGCCCGGGCCCCCATCCGGGCCCCCGCCTTCGCCAGCCCCACCATCGGGCTGCGGGCGTGGCTCGGGGACGACGCCCCCGCCCCCGCCCCCGGGCTGGTTCTGCTCCTGCAGGCGCTTCACCAGGTCCGCCCCCTGCTCCGCGATCCGTCGCTGCAGCGCCCCGAGCTCCGTCGGGTCCGCCGGCGCCGCCTGCGCCTGCGCGTCCGCGGTCGACCGCGTCAGGTCCGCCGTCACCGCCTGCAGATCGCGCAGCATCCGCAGCTCCGCGAGCAGCTCGACCAGGGGGCCTTCCTGCTGGTCGCCCCCGCCCCCGCCACCACCGCCGCCCCCGCCCGCGTTCTGGAAGTTGTCGTCCCGCTCGTTCTGCGGGCGGTTCTCCGACAGGTGCTCGATCAGCGACCGCAGCAGCGCCGTCGCCTGCTCCTGGCGGGCGATCGTCCCCGCGTCCGCGACCCCGCGCCCGAGCCGCTCCGCCGCTCCCGTCGTCACGCTGTCCAGGCGCTCGTGGATCAGCGCGACCACCGGCGTCTCCGCGAGCTGCGGGTTGTTCGTCAGCACCTCCGCCAGCGCCGCCCGCACCGCTTCCTGCTCGCCCGAGAGCCCCCGCACCGTCGCGCGGTCGCGCCGGCTCAGGTCCTCGCCCACGAACGGGCGCGTCGCGTCGATCAGCGCGTTCTGCGCGTCCAGCGCCGCGCGGTACGCGGCGCGGATCTCCGCCAGCACGCGCCGCTGCTCGCGCTCCTCAGCGTTCTCCTGCTCCCGCTGCGCGATCTCCAGGGCGTCCTGCAGCTTCGCCAGGCTCCGACGCTCCGCGATCTCCGCCCCGTCCGCATCGTCCCTTCGCAAGGCGTCGATCGCCTCTACCTGAGCCTGCCCCGCCTCGCCCAGGGGCTCTGCCAGACGCCTCGCCTCCGGGGGCCCGCCCGAAGCTTCCGCGATCACCGCCAGCGTCCGCGCGTTCACGTCGATCATCGCTCGATCCAGCGGCGCGACGGGCTGGTTCACGCCCCGCGTCGTGATCAGCCGGTCCAGCTCGCGCTCCTGCGCCGCGATCAGCGACTCGAGCCTCTCGACCAGCGTCGCGAGGATCCGCTGCAGCGCCCGGTCCCGCAGCCGGTCGGCCTGGTCCAGGCGCTCGAGCATCTCCTCGATCGCCTCGCGGGCCTCCTCCTGCTGCCGGCCCGCGTCCGCGGTCCGGTTCTCCTGCGCCGACTGCGCCGCGTCGCGGAGCTGCTGGCCCACCCGGTTCTGCCGCCCGGCGCTCGCCGCTTCCTCCAGCGCCTGCGATTGCCCGGGGTCCTCGCCCTCCAGTTCGTCCGCACGCTCAGCCAGTTCGTCGATCGCCCGCTCGGCCCGCTCCGCCAGTTCCCGCTGGCGTTCCGCGATGCGCTCTAGCGCCGTCCGCTCTTCCTGTGTCAGTTGTTCGGCGGACCTGCCGGCGGTCCCCTCGCCCGCCCGCTGCGTGTCCGACTCCAGCCGGCGCTGGTCCTCCAGCAGGCGCTCCAGGCTCCGGCGCACCACCCAGGAGTCCTCGCCCCGGTCGAGCAGCTCCAGCAGCCTCCCGATCTCCTGGCGCACCTCGCGTTGCTCGTCCTCTGCGCGCTGGTTCTCGCCGGCGTTCGCCGCCTCCGCCGCGCGGGCCGACGCCCGCGCCGCCTCCGCCAGATGCCCCTGCGCATCCTCGATGAGGTCCGCGAGCGCCTCATCCGCGAGCGCGTTCCGCTCCTGGCGCTGCGCGAGCGCCTCGACCGCCCGGCGCTGCTCGCCCAGGCGGTCGGTCAGCGTCGCTTGGTCGCGCCCCAGGGACTCCGGCGGCGCGCCCTCCTCCGGAAGCGACCGCGCCAGTTCCCCCTGGCGCTCGTCCAGGCGCGCCGTCGCCCGGCGCACCTGCTCGAGGCGCGCCCGGAGCTGGTCGACCATCTCCCCCTCGTCGATGATGATCAGCCGACGCACCGGCGACACCACCCGCCCCGCGTCGGGCGCCCGCGCATCCTCCGCAGTCGCGGTCAGCCACACCTCGTCCCCGGGCGTCACGCCCAGGACGCTCAGATCGAGCGAGACGCCCACCTCCGCAGCGTCCGCCGGGTCCGGGTCCCGCACCGTCGCCAGCTCCACCGCCTCCCCATCGACCACGGGCTCCGAGCCCGAGCTCTCGCCCGAGCGCCGCGCCGCCGTCCGCTCCAGCGTCAGCGACCGCACCCCGATGTCGTCCCGTGCCTCGGCTCGTACCTGGATCACCGCGGTCGCCAGCACCGCCTCGTCCCGCGCCGGCTCCACGATCGCGGGCGACGGGTCGCGGTCCGGCACCACGTCGAGCGTCAGCACCGCCTCTTCGCGCGGCGCGAACCCGTACCGGTCCACCGGGCGCAGGGGCACCCGCGCCGAATCCCCGGGCGTCAGCTCGATCTCGATCACCCGCCCGTCCGTCGATACCACCGCCCCCGCGTCCGCCGCCGCGAGGTCCTCGGTTGTCCGCGCCAGCCCGAGGTCGTTGAGCGTGATGGGCGTCGAGTACTCCGCCCGCAGCTTCACGCGCGACCCCGCCAGCACCGGACCCACGATCGCCCGCTCGTCGTTCCCGCGACCAAGGTCGATCGTCCCGGCAGCCAGCGCCCCCGCCCCCCGCGCGTACTCCGGGGGCTCGATCTCCGCGACCGCCCCGAGCAGCCTGGGCGGATCGACGAGCAGCACCGTCGCCCGCTCCGTCCGGTCGTCCTCCGTCGAGAGCGTGTAGATCAGCGTCCGCTCCCCCTCCGCCCCCGAGAGCATCGAGCCGAAGACCGAGGGGTCGATCAATCGTTCGTAGACCTCCGCCTCGACGCCCCCGACCTCGATCCGGCGCCGCTGCGGCGCCAGCACCGCGGTCCGCTCGGGCCCCTCCACCCGCCGCCCGCTCTCGGTCGTCACGCCCACGCGGTAGGTCAACTCCACCCGCGTCTCGCCCGTCGCCCGGTTCGTCCGCGTCAGCGCCCCGCGGACAGGCAGCGCCACATCCGCTGGATGCACGCTGCGCCCCGTCGCGTCCACGATTTCCGTCCGCTTGGGCCATTCCGCCCCCGCCCAGGGCGCCAGCGCCCGCGTCAGGCCGGTCTTTGCGCCGTCCGGATTCATCGCGGTGAGCGATGCGCCGAACGCCAGCACCGCGACGCACGCCGCAGCGGCCCGCAGCGCCGGACGCGTGTTCAGCAGCTCGTACCGCCCCAGCGCCGTGAACGACGCCGCGGCACGCTCGATCGCCCGCTGCGCCATCGTCCGCGTGATGGGGTCCTCGGGCGGGTCACGATCCAGCTCCATCGCGCTCGCCAGCGTCCCCGCCAGCGCCGAGTCCGGGGGCACCACCCGCTCCAGCCTGAGCGCCATCCGCGTCAGCCCGGGTTTGAACGACACCGCCGGCACCACCCACCGCCCGACCAGCCACACCCCCGCCCCCGTCCCCACCAGCAGCACCACCCACCGCAGCCCCGCAGGCAGACGCAGCGCCGCATCAGCGAGGATCTCCAGCGTCAGCAGCGCCCCCACGATCGCCACCGTCCACGACACCCCCTCGACCAAGAGCAGCGTCCGCGCCCGCTCGCGCAGCGACCGCAGCACCCGACGCGCCGGGTCCATCGCCCGACCGGATCGGCCACCCGGGCCCGTCTTCGCGTGCGGCAGCGGTGCAAGCGAGGTCATGCGGTCTCCGAAGTCCCTTCCGTTCAAGCCGGCGCCCCCCGCAGTATCGGCGGACGCATCTCCCGGACCAAGCCCCACGCAACCGGCTCCCGCGCCCCTTCGACGCTAGGTCAACCGCACCAGCCGCCTGCCCGCCCATTCCAGGCCCAGCAGGAAGAGCATCACCCCCAGCACGAACGGAGTATCCCACAAACTGGTGGTCTCCGGCGTCCCCGCGAGGATCAGCCTCCGATTCGGCAGCAACTCGGGCAGCGTCCCGAGTTGATCCGCCCGCAGGACCGCCCCCCCCGTCGCCTCCGCCAGCGCCGCCAGCGCCGGGTGGTCCGCCTGGGGCGTCCTGAGTTCATCCTCTGGGCTCACGATCTCCACCGTGTCCCCCAGCTCGATCCCCGCGAGCGCCGGGTCGTTCGCCCGCACCAGGTATTCACCGGGGGCCGCGGGGAGCCAGGTCGCCGCGTACCGCGCGGTCAGGCGCACGCCATCCTCGGGCGTCCCCGCGTCGTCGGGCGAGAGCGTCAGCTCCGCCGGCGACCCATCCGGCCCCCGCACCTCGACGCGCACCGTCTCCGGCGCCGTCTCGAGCAGCGTCCGGTCAAAGAGCTCCACCTCGATCACCACAGGCTGCTGGGGCTCCGCCCGCTCAGGCGTCGCGGTCAGCACCGCAGGCCGACCCGCCCGCGCCAGTCTCTCCCGCGCCAGCAGGCGGATCAACGGAAGCCAGAACCGCTCGAACACCCGCTCCCCCGTGCCGAATCGGTATCTCCAGGTCTCATCCGAGCCCACATACACCGTCCGCCCCGCGCCGTACTGCATCGTCACGACCGCCGGCGCGCCCCGCTCGCCCACCATCCGCCCCGCGCCGTCGACCGCGGTCGCCAGCACCTCCACGCCGGGCTTCAGCGTCCCGGGCTCGAGCCTCTGGGCGTACCGCAAGAGCGACCACCCGACCGCAGGGTCCGACCACGCGTCCGTCCCGAGCTCGAGGACACCCAGGCGCTCCGCCCCGGGCGCCCGCACCAGGACCGCTGCTTCTTCCCACACCGCAGGGCGGGGCGAGCTCGCGTCCTGCGCCACCGGGATCAACGCCGACAGGGGCGTTTGGGCGTACGACTGGGGCGTCGCGTTGGGCCCCGCGATCCACATCAGCCCGCCCCCGCTCTCCGCGACGTGCCGGACCAGCGCCGCGAGCTGATCCCGCCCGAACAGCTCCGCCCGCACGTCCCCGATGATCACCACGTCGTATTCCGCCCACTCCTCCGCACTGATGGGCAGCCGATCGATCTCTGTGTCCCCTTCCTGCTGATACCGCCGATCCGGCGCGAGCAGCAGGCTCGTCGAGTCGATCGAATCCTCCCGCAGCAGGAGGCTCTTCAGGTACCGGTGCTCCCAGCGCGGGTACCCGTCGATATACAGCACACGCAGGGGCCGATCCACCAGCGACAGGCTCACCTCCGCGGAGTTGTTCGCCTCAAGAAGGTCCCGCCCCTCCGGCTCGAAAACCACCCGCCAGGTCACCGCGCCCTCCTCCGCAGCGGGCGCATCGAGCGTCACCGAGTCGCCCGTCTCTTCATCGACCGGTTCGCTCGCGATCTCCTCCCCCGTCGCGACATCGATCAGGCGTACCGTCCCCCGCGTTGCGTCGCCCGCACCCTCGCCCTCGCCCCGGGTGAGGCCCGTCAGCCTCACCCGCACCGGCACTGTGTCGCCCACGAACGCCGCGGTCGGCGCATCGATCTCCCCGATCGCGACGTCGCCCACCGGGTCCGCGCTCCCGAGGGGCACCGCGAAGACCGGGATGCTCTCCGCGGTCAACCGGCGCAGCGTCGCCCGCCCGGGCTCATCGCTCGACCGCCCGTCGCTGAAGACGACCACGCCCGCCACGGGGCGGGCCGCCGCCCGGCGCAGGGCCTCGTCGATCGCGCCCCCGAGCCTCGTCCGCCGTCCCTCCGCGTCCGCGAGTTCGGGCACGCCCGCGCCCTCTTCGCGATCGAGCTCGTACACCCCCGCGTCGAACCCCAGCCAGACCACCCGCTTCGATTCGCCCAGCGTCGCCCACATCTCCGCCGAGCCCGCGAGCGCCGCCCGCAGCTGCGCATCCCGCGTCTCTCGACCGTCGGCCCCGTCCACATCGGGCACCGCGAGCGACGCCGAGCGATCGACCAGGACCAGCGTCCAGTCCCGCTCGACGCTCGTGCGGTCCCGCAGGAGCTGCGGACCGGCGATGATCGCGAGCAGCGACACCAGCGTCAGCGTCCGCACCCCCGCCAAGGCGACCCGCGCCCACGACGGCGCCGCCAGCTTGGTGTAGCTCAGCCCTGCGACGACCGCGAGCGCCGCGATCAGGAGCGCCCACGCCCAGGGCTCCATGGGCTGCGCCCAGCCGAACCGACTGTCCGCATCCGCGAACGTCGGCCCGGGCCCCTCCAGCCCGAAGAGCCTGTCGAGCAATCCGTTCACGCCGCCACCCCCCGTCCCACAGCGCTCCGCACGGAGCGACCGACCGGCCCCGCCTCCGCGTGGCTCGCGCGCCGCGCCAGCGCCATCTCCCCGAGCGCCAGCACGATCGCCGCCAGCAGCACCACCCACGAGATCGGCTGCCCGTCCTCGCCCCCCGCGTTCAGCGCCGTCGTCACCCGCTCCGCCAGGTCACCCGAGCCCGCCACGCCACCCGCGCCCACATCCGCGAACACAGCGGTCTCCGCACCGATCGCGTCCAGGCGCGCCGTCAGCGCCTCCGAAGTCGTCGGCTCCGTCCGCCCCGCCCCCGCGTCCGGGTTCACGATCGCGAGCGTCCGCATCGCGCCGTTGCCATCCAGGACCGCGAACGCCCCCGCCCGGCGCACCGGCTCCGCGGTCACGCCCGAAGCCTCCAGCCTCAGCCTCCGGTCGCTGGCGAGATCGACGAGCTCCACCGCCCCCGAGGGCCCCGTCGCCCGTGCCCCCGCAGGCACCGCCGACGATCCCCGCGCCTCGCCCACCCCCTGGCGCACCAACTCCTGCACCAGGGGCACGAACAGGGGCCTCGCCGGCAGATCCGTCCAGTCGGGGTCGATCGCCGCGGTGAAGATGACCAGCAGCCCGGGCGACCCACCCCCGGTCGCCCCCTCGCCCCCCTCGCTCTCCATCCTTGAGCGCGCGATCGCGAGCAGGGGCTCGCCATTGCTGAGTGTCAGCAGCGGGCGCAGCGTGCGCGGGGGCGCTCCCGCTTCGGCCCGCAGCATCAGCGCCCGGAAGGTGCGCACCGGACCCGACAGCGTCCGCACCTCCGCGTCCAGCAGGCTGAGCGGGCCCAGATCGTCGCCCGTCGGCGGCGCGATCGCGAGGGGCGGGTCAAACTCCGTGGGCTCCGTCGCGAAATCGACCGCGAGGTCAAACGCCCCGACCGCCGAACGCGTCCACAGCGCCGCCCCCGCCATCGGGCTGGGCGTCAGCACCGTCATCCCCCCGCCCCGCGTGAACGCTGCGAGGTTCGCCCAGCCCCGCTCGTCCACCGCCGCGGGCTCCAGGACAAAGACCGCGTCCAGGCCCGCGAGCCTCGCAGTGTCCAGCGCCGAGGGCTCCACCGGCACCGGCTCGATCGCCGACGTCCTACCCCCACCGACGAGCCCCCCGGGGTCGAGCGCCGCGATGAGCCAGTCCGAGGGCTCGAAATCGCCGATCCCCGTCCGCACGCCGAAGCGCGACCGCGCCACGACCCCCACCCTCAGCGTCCGCCGCACATCGACGACCCGGCGCATCACGCCATCCCCCGGGATCGCATCGAGCCCCGCGCCCACGCGGATCTCCGCGGTCAAGACCCCGATCCCCGGGCTCGGGTCGTTGATCGCGGGCAGGGGCGCGACCAGCGTCAGCTCCGTCTGCCCCGCATCCCAGCGGAAGGGCGTCTCGATCCTCGGGCTCCGCTGGTCGAGGCCCGGCCCGTCGCTCGTGATCGTGCCCGCCGGGCCCACGCGGTCGAGCCGCAGCACCAGCACGCCCTCACTCTCCGCCAGCGACTCACCCAGCCGGCGGAGCTCCACCCGCACCTGCTGCGCGCTCGCCGCGGTGTCCCGCGCCCCCGCCTCGCCCGCCAGGACGACCGCCCGCAGCGGGCGCACGGACGTGATCTGCTGATTGTCCAAAGCACCCGCCGCCGCGGGGCTGGCGACGACGCGCACCGTGGGGGGGAGCTGGGGCAATTCGTCGTTCTCGTCGAAGGAGCCCCGGCGCCAGTCCGTCAGAAGCAGCACGACGCGGTCCGCATCGTCCTCCGCATCCGCGATCAGCTCCGCGACCCGCGCGAGCCCCCCCTCAAGGTCGGTCGCCGAATCGGTCGGCTCGAGCGCCTCGATCAGGTCCCGGATCGCCCCGGGCTCGGTCGACGGGGGCATGACGACAGGATTCGCCGGCCCCGCCAGCGTGATCAGCGCCGCCCGGTCCCCCCGCCCCGGGTCCAGGCTCGCGAGCGCCGCCCGCGCCGCGGCCTTGTGGCGCTCGAGCGCCGTCGTGCCATCGGGCGCCCGCGCCGCCGACGCGAGCGAGTCGTCGATCAGGATGAAGAGCTCGCGTGGCTGCGCGCCGCCGAGCCCCGCGCCCCCGATCAGGGGCCGCGCCAGGCCCATCGCGATCAGCGCGACGAGCAGGCACCGCGCCGCGAGCAGCAGCCACTGCTCGAACTGCAGACGCCGGCGCTGCTGGCGATACGCCTCGAGGAGGAACCGCATCGCGGCCCACTGCACGGGCTTGCGCCGGCGGCGCATCAGGAAGTGGATCGCGATCGGGAGCGCGATCGCCCCGAGACCGGCTCCGAGGATGAGGGGGTGGAGGAAGGTCATGGGGTCGAACTCATGGCCAGACCATCATCACGATGATGAACATCCACACGATGATCGCGGCAGCCTCCAAAGCAGCCTCTCGCCGGGAACGTCGCCTGGGGCGGAACGCCTCCGAAAAGGTTTCGGCCGGCCGACCCATGAGCTTGCGGTCGCGTGTCATCCGAACTTGCTCCGCTTCATCGCCGCCTGGCGGCGGGCGATGTAGGCCGCGAGCGGCGGGCCCAGCCAGTCGTGGGTCGAGATCACCTCGTGGTCGAAGTTGAACGCACGGCACGCCTTGCCGATCGCCTCGATGTGCGTCCGCATCACCTCGTTGTAGCTGGCGCGGATCGCCCGGGGGTCGACCTTGAGCATCGCCTCGCCCTCAAGACCGACGAAGGGCGCCGCGTCCTGGAAGTCGAGGTCCCGCTCCGCCTGGTCCAGGATCTGGAAGGCGACGACATCGTGCCCCCGGTGGCGGTAGCGGGCGAGGCTCGCCCGGATCGTGTCCGCGTCCTCGAAGAAGTCGGACAGGATCACGACCATGCAGCGGTTGTTCAGCTTGCCGATCACCTGGTCGGTCACGCGCCCGAAGTCGGTCGGCGTGTCGACCGGGTGACGGCTCAGGAGCTCGATGATCTTCCGCCAGGTGCCCCGGCCCGAAGAGCGGTTCACCTCCGCGAGCAGTTCACCCGCGAAGGTGCCCATGCCGCAGCGGTCGCCCTGGTGGATGGTGACGTACGCGAGCGCCGCGGCGAGTGCGGTGGCATGGTCGAACTTGGTCCAGTTCGACCGGCCCTGGGGGCTGGTCTTGGCCCCCTCGCCCGAGGCGCTCTCGAAGGACCGGGTGCCGAAGTTCATCGAGCCCGATGAATCCACCAGCACGACGAGATCGAGGTTGGTCTCCTGCTGGTACTGCTTGACGAGCAGGTGGTCGGTCTTGGCGTAGACCTTCCAGTCGAGGTGGCGGATGTCATCCCCCGCCGCGTAGGGGCGGTGCTGGGCGAACTCGACCGAGACGCCGGAGTAGGGGGAACGGTGCTGCCCCGACATGACGCCCTCGACGATCATCTTGGCCCTGAGCTCAAAGGAGCCGAGTCGGCTGAGCGTCTGGGGGTGCAGGTAGAGGGAGGGATCCACCCGCCCCGCGTGGGTGGTCGCGCCGGTGGCGGCCTTGTGCTGGGGGAGGGG
>DAIQNV010000030.1:0-10234 GCA_036788215.1 Phycisphaerales bacterium
TCGCCCTTGACGGTGGCGAGGACGATGGTGCCCTTGGTCTGTCCCTCGACGCGTTCCATGTGGGGCTCGAGGTGGGCGACGGCCTTCTTCATGACCTCGGCGGACTGGAGGACGAAGGGGAGCTGCATCTGTCCGGAGCCGAAGAGCTCGCCGACGGTCTTCATGCCGTCGAGGAGGTGCTCGTTGACGATGTCGAGGGGTGGGTACTTCTCGAGGGCCCGGTCGAGGCAGTCGTGGAGGCCTTCTTTTTCGCCGTCGATGATGTGGGCGCGGAGGCGTTCCTCGAGGGTGAGGTTCTTCTTTTCTTTCTTCGCGCCCTCGACGCCCTCGATGTCCTTGAAGAGCTCGATGATGCGGCCCAGGGGGTCGAAGGATTCGTCGGTGATGCCCTCGGGCAGGCCGGTGCCGCCGTTTGACTCGGCGCGGCGGTCGTAGATGAGGTTGAGGGCGGCTTCCTTGTGCTCGTCCTCGATCTTGTTGAGGGGGAGGATCTTGCTGGCGTGGACGATGGCGCTCGTCATGCCGTTCTTGACGAGCTCGTGGAGGAGGACGGAGTTGATGACGACGCGGGCGGCTGGCTTGAGGCCGAAGCTGACGTTGCTGAGGCCGCAGGTGAGCTGGACGTCGGGGAACTTCTCGGCGATGCGGCGGGTGCCCTCGACGAGCTCGAGGGCGGAGCGGCGGTCGGCGTCCATGCCGGTCGAGATCGGGAGGACGAGTGGGTCGATGAAGATGTCGGCGGTGTCGATCCCGTGGACGGTGTTGGCGCGCTCGATGGCGCGCGTGGCGATGGCGACCTTGCGGTCGGCGGTGCGGGCCATGGCGGCTTCGGGGTCCTCGTCGATGGTTCCGATGACGAGGGCGGCGTTGAAGGTTTTGGCGAGGCGGCAGATCTCGTCGAACTTGTGGTCGCCGTCCTCGAAGTTGGCGGAGTTGATGATGCACTTGCCGGCGGCGTGGCTGAGGCCGGCCTCGAGGGTGGCGATCTGGGTGGAGTCGATCATCAGGGGGGCGTCGACCTGGCGGACGAGGCGGGTGACGATCTCCTGCATGTCGCGGGCGTTGTCGCGTCCGGCGTAGTCGACGTTGATATCGAGGACGTGGCTGCCCTCCCTGGTCTGCTCCTTCGCAAGGCTGATGATGCTGTCCCAGTCCTCGGTCTCGAGGAGCTGCTTGAACTTGCGGCTGCCGGAGGCGTTGCAGCGTTCGCCGACGATGAGGAAGGAGTTTTCCTGGCGGTGGGGGACGGGGGTGTAGAGGCTGGTCGAAGTGTGGGCCCAGCCCTGCTCCTCGGTGCGCCTGGGCTCGAGGCCCTCGACGCGCCGGACGATGGCGGCGATGTGATCGGGGGTGGTGCCGCAGCAGCCGCCGACGATGCTGACTCCGTAGGTCTCGATGAACTTGGCGAGGGCGTCGGCGAGGGGCTCCGGGCCCAGGGGGTACTCGGTGCGTCCGTCGACGAGGACGGGGAGACCGGCGTTGGGGACGCAGGCGATGTGGCGGTCCCAGGCGCGGCAGAGGTGCTTGATGTACTCGCCCATCTCGGTCGGGCCGGTGGCGCAGTTGAGGCCCAGGCTGGCGATGGGGTAGTGGCGGAGGGCGGCGACGGCGGCCTCGATCGAGCTGCCGACGAGCATGGTCCCCATCTGCTCGATGGTGATGTTGACCATGATGGGGAGGTCGTCGGGCGTCCTGCCGGCGTCCTCGATGGCGGCGATGGCTGCGTTGACGGCGCACTTGACCTGCAGCAGGTCCTGGCAGGTCTCGATGAGGATGGCGTCGGCGCCGCCCTTGATGAGGCCCCGCATGGCTTCGCGGTAGCTCTCGAGCATGACGGGCCACTCGATCTGGCCCAGGGTCATGAGCTTGGTGCCGGGGCCCATGGAGCCCAGGACGAAGCGGGGCTTGTCCTTCGTCGAGTGCTTGTCCGCGGCGGCGCGGGCGATCTCTGCGGACTGCTTGGCGAGCTCGAACGTTTCAGCGTCGAGGTCGAACTCCTTGAGGACGTGCCTTGGTCCGCCGAAGCTGTTGGTCTCGACCGCGTCGGCGCCGACGGCGAAGAAGCTCTCGTGGATCTCCTGCACGATGTCGGGGCGGGAGCGGCTGAGGATGTCGGTGCAGTTCTCGCAGTTGCAGTAGTCCCCCTCGACGGAGAGGTCGTAGTTGTGGGTGGAGGTGCCCATCGCCCCGTCGATGACGACGACGCGGCGGGCGATTGTGTCGAGCAGACGGCTTCCCATCGGGCAGAGTCCTTTCGTCGTGCGAGCCGGCGGCCCAGGTGGGCCACGTGTGGGGAACCATAGCGGGGGACGGGGCTCGTTTCATCCGTATATATGGATGAATGGATGAAAGCTGTTGCGGGGGGTTTGAGTGGGTGGCGCGGGGTGCGGGTTGTCTGGCGTCTGGTGTTTGTACGAGCATCAAAAAGACAACCGGGCCCGACGTGTGCCGGGCCCGGTGGGGTGATCTGTGATGCCTGGAGGCTTACCGCCGGCGGAGGGGGTTCTTGGGCTTTTCCTTGGGCTTGGTCTTGAAGTACTCGCCCGCGAACTTGCGCTGGAACTTCTCGACGCGGCCCGCGGCGTCCACGAAGGTCGCGCGGCCCGTGAAGAACGGGTGGGAGCCCGACCAGACTTCGACGTGCAGCTCGGGTACGGTCGCGCCCACGGTCATGACCACTTCTCCGTTGTGGAAGACCTTGCACGAGGGGTAGTAGGTGGGGTGGATGTCCTTCTTCATGGCCGTCTCCGCGTGACTTCGCGTGCGTACTCCGGGCTGGGCTTTCCAGCCGCGGGCCTCAACGGTAGGCGGGGTCCGGGGCCCGGCCAATGCCGCTGGGGATTCGGGGGCGCGAATCGTGCCCTTATGGAACCCGATCGCTGCGGATTCACCGGTCCCGGGCGACGATCTTTGCCTGCTCGGTCATGACGGCGCGGGCGGGGCCGGTGGTGCTGGGGAGCCAGCGGCCCACGCTTGCGTCCATGGGGAGGCGGAGGACGGTGGCTCCGGTGCCGGGGCCCGGGCGGAGGGGGTTGAAGCGGTCCTCGGTGTAGACGGCGCGGGGGGTGATGCGGACCTCGTCGATCAGGCCTGTGAAGTAGCTCATCGCGGTGGCGTTGCCCCGGACGTCGGCGCCGATCATGAGCGGGAGGGTGTTTCGGGTCCTCTTCGCGTCGGGGGCGCTGGTGCGGGCGGCGACCTGGCCATTGACGTAGACGCGGACTTCCCGCCCGTCGTAGACGCCGGCGATGTGGGTCCAGACGCCGGTTTCGAGGACGGGGCGGTCGGTCTTGGCGGAGTGGTAGCGCCCGTTGAAGTGGACGGCGAAATCGGGGATGCCATCGTTGACGAAGATGCCGAACTCGCTGCCCTCGGTCTTGGCGATGAGGCCGATGCGGCCCTCGAGGCTGTCGGCCTTCATCCAGCACTCGACGGTGAAGGGCCCGTCGGGGAGGTCAAGGGCGGCGCTGTCGACCCTGGCGTAGGCGCCGGGTCCGGTGCGGAGGGCGCCGTCGATCCCGTCGGAGTCGAGGGGCACGCTTTGGAGGTCGACGGGGATCTCGGCGCGGACCGTGGGGAGTTCGTAGCGGAAGGCGTCGGTGAGCAGGTCGTAGTCGACCGCGACGTGGGCGGCGCGGAGCGCATCGTCGACCGAGGCGCCGAGGCGGGAGACCCTGAGGTCGTAGGTCCGCGTCGAGTTGGCGGGCAGGAGGCCATGGGTGTGGTCGGGGGAGGCGCTCCAGCGGCTGTCGGGTGAGGTGAAGGTGACGGTGACATCGGCGTCGAAGGGCGTGGGGTTGGCGAGCGTGACGCTGACGACGGTCGGCGCGACATGCCCGTCGGGGGCGAGGGTGAGGACGCCCTGCATGCCGGGGGCGGCCTCGGCGAGGGTGTAGGCGGCGCCCTTCAGTTCCTCGCTGAGTTCGCGGGGATCGATGAACTCGCCCACGGGCACCGCGGCCATCGCGATCTGGTCGTCGCGGATGGTGACGGTGTTGAAGTGGTGGAGGTGGCCGACGCGGGGGATTCGGAAGCCCTGGCCCCCGCCCACGGTCGCGAGGGAGAGGTACTCGATGCCGTCGACGGGCCCTTCGTAGGTCATTTGGTGGATGTGGCCTGCGAAGACGGCGCGGACGTTTCTGGCTTTCGCGAGGAGCTCGTGGACGCGGTCCCAGTCGTCTCCGTAGCCCCCCTTGCGCCAGCGGGGGTGGTGCAGGAAGATGAAGACGTGCTGGGCGTCGTTGGCCTCGTTCTCGAGGATTCTCCGGAGCCATTCGAACTGCTCGGGGCTCATTTTCTGGGCGTCGGGGTCGCGGAAGCTGCGTTCGCCGGTTTCGGGATTACCCTCGTCGGAGTAGAGGGCGATGAACATGCTGCCCTTGTGCTCGAAGGCGTACCAGAGGGGCCCGAAGTGCATCTCGTAGTTGTCCTCGTGCTGGTTGGGGGGCATGTCGGGGTCGTCGAGGGGTCGCCAGTAGGTGTCGTGGTTGCCGGCGACGGGGAACCAGGGGCAGATGAGCTCATCCATGATGCCCTTGAACTCGCGCATCTCGCTCAGCCACTCGTCGGTGCGGTTGTAGCCATCGATGAGGTCGCCGACGGTGATGACGAAGTCGGGCTCGAGGAGGTTGACGTCGCGGACCGCGTCCTTCAGGACGGCGACGCCCTCGTCGGGCCCGCCGGTGCGGTCGCCGAAGACGACGAAGAAGAAGGCGTCCTCCTCGCTGGGCAGGGGGAGGTCGACGGGCGAGGTTCGCGAGGTGAAGAACCGGCCTGCGCCGTCCGCGGTCGCGTGGGGCGGGTTGTGCTGGTGGGTGTGCCTGGTGTGGTGGCGGTCGGTGGGGTTGTGGCGGTCGTCGTCGTATGGGCCGGCGAGTGCGATGGAGGCGATGAGGGCGGGCGCGAGGGCGAGGGTGCGGATCACGTCTGGTCTCCTTCGGCGGGTTTGAGCGGCAAGGTACTCGCCCGAGGGGCGGAGCGCGGGCGGATTGTCTCGTTGGTTCGTGAAGAACGCGCCAAGGGCCGCGGCGCGGACCCCGGAACCGGCGGCTGTCGTGTAGGGGTCTGCCCCCGGTGCAATTCGGGGCGGTGTGCGGGCCGTTCGTTCAGAGCGTGTGAAGGCTGCGCAATTGGTTTGCGAAGGTTGCGCAAGACTGATCGTCATGGCCCATCTCGCGGGCGACAGCGCTCAGAACTCCAACTAGATTTGACGCGCCCTGTCATCGAGGCGGGGCGTTCACCACGGTCACGACTCGCCCGCACGGAAGCCCACGGAGTCATGCGCATGCGCACCCGCTGCCGAGCGTTCACGCTCATCGAGCTCCTTGTCGTCATCGCGATTATCGCGCTTTTGATCGGCATTCTGTTGCCCGCGCTGGGCTCTGCCCGCGAGGCGGCGCGTCGGGGGGTGTGCCTGACGAACATGCGGTCGATCGGCATCGCGGGGCAGCTCTATTCGGACCAGCACCCCAAGGGCGTTTACACGCCCCAGCCGACCAGCCAGGATGACCTTGGGTACTACTGGGATGACTTCCTGAACGCGGTGGATGTGGGGATCTGCCCGAGCACGCAGAACGGGGTGGACCTGACCCCGGACAAGCTGGAGATGCTGGATTACGACCCGAACGCGGCGATCCCGCAGCTCAACTGGATCCGGACGCCTCACGAGCGCTCGGTGCCCTTGTACCTGACGCGTTCGGCGTGGGGGCCGAAGCCCGAGGGGAACCTTGTCACGAACGCGGGGACGGTGACGCGTGACTTCGGGAACTCGTACGAGATCTGGGAGTCGATGGGGAGCTGGCAGAACTCGGACTCGGGCGTGGTGGGGAGCGACGCGGGGGGCGTGATCCCGCTGATCTATCCGACGGGGTGGTTCAGTCGGTTTGACGGTCCGACGGTGGCGCAGCAGCTCGGGATCGGGCCCGGGGATTCTGTGTACGAGTGGACGGTGCGGAACTTCGGCGCGAACCGGATGAACAGCCCGACCTCGCGTGTGTTCAAGTCGAACCGGACGGTCGAGTTCCCCTCGCAGACGCTGATCGCGCTCGACTCCGACCAGGACGGGGACGGGGCGAGCGGGAACGGGGACCGGCCCGCGACCTACCAGAGGGGGCTGAACAACTGGCCCGACCCCCACAACAACCACCAGGACGATGGTCTCAACATGGCGTTCCTCGACGGTTCGGCGCGGTGGATCCCGCGTGCCGACCTGGTGGTGACCTATGTGCGGTCGAACCACCTGGGCTTCACGATCGGCTCGGGCGACGACACCTCGGCCTACGGGGTGACGGACAATATCGATGCGATCCTCAAGCTCAGCGGGGGGCGGGTGTACCTCGGGAAGTCCAAGCTCATCGGGAACAAGCGGTACGAGCTGCTTCGCATCCGCTGACCCCGCGCAGACATCACCATGCCCGGCCCGCGCCGGGATCCGTTCGAGGGCCGTCGGCCCGAACCAAACGCACCGATCCGTGCAAACACTTTGGGAGAAGTGAGCGATGCAGAACCGTAGTCGAGCGATCGCGCTGCTGACCGTTGCCGGTCTGGCGGCGGCGGCCCAGGCGCAGGGCCAGGTCATTATCACCGAGTTCTACGCGGCGACGAACCAGGCGCCGGGCGAGAACGAGCGGGTGCAGGAGTTCGTGGAGCTGACGAACATCGGGGACGAGCCGGTTGATATCTCCGGCTGGTACCTCACGGACGATGGCACGACGGACACGATCGATCCGGGGACGATCCTGATGCCCGGGCAGTCGTTCGTCATGTACGGCACGCAGAACGCGACGCCGAACCCGATCAGCGTGACGGGTGACCGCGTGACTCCGGAGGTGTTCGCGGCGCAGTGGGCGAACGCCGGCGTGGTTTTCTCGGGCTTTCTGACGCCCTTCGAGTCGCTGAGCAACTCGCCCAACCTGGTCTCCAACGAGATCCTGACGATCTTCGACGCGGACAACAACGTGGTCGACATCGTGAACTACGACGACGTGCTCCCCTGGCCGACGGATGTTCCGGACGGGTCTTCGATGGTGCTGCTGCCCGAGTTCATCGACCCGGCGAACCTCGCGCTGCTCGGCCTGTCCTCCGCGGCGGAGGCGAATGACAACGGGTTCGCGTGGCGTCGGGCCGACCTGATCGTTAACGGCGTCCGCAAGACGGACGGCACCGTCAACACCCGCGAGGTGTACTACGACACCGCGGCGCTGGCGGCGACGGGCGAGATCGTGGTCGTCCCCGGGACGGACCCGAACGCGAAGCTCATCACGCCGACAAACAATGTCGCGTCGCCCGGGTTCTTCGACTTTGTCGCGGACTTCAACGACTGCAACAACAACGGGATCGACGACGATATCGAGATCTTCCTCGGCGCTCTTCTCGACCTCGATCAGAACGGCATCCCGGACTCTTGCGAGGGCAACGACTGCAACGGGAACGGTATCAACGACACCTTCGAGATCTTCCAGGACCCGGCGAACGTCGACCGCGACTTCGATGGCGTCCCGGACTCCTGCCAGATCACCGCGGCGGGGGGCGTGAACGGTGTCGGCGGTCCCCTGGACCTGAACGGCAACGGGATCATGGACGCGACCGAGGTCGGGAACATCATCATCTCGGAGATCATGTTCGACCCGGCGGGGCCCGAGAACGAGGGCGAGTGGATCGAGATCTACAACGCCGGCTCGACGCCCGTTGACCTGACGGGGTGGGGCATCCTGAAGACCGACCCGGGGACGGGCCCGTTCGGGCTGGAGATGTTCACGGACCCGATTTCGTCCGACGAGGCGGTCGTGCTGCAGCCGGGCGGGGTGGCGGTGCTGATCAACGACTACAACACGCCGAACCCTTCGACGCTGGCGGGGGCGGACACGACGGACCCGGTCGCGGAGTTCCGGCTCGGCTGGGGTCTCGATGAGAGCGTTCCGGTGATCGCGGTCGGGAACTGGGGGTTCCTGGCGAACAACGCGTCGTTCCCGGGCAACGAGGTTCCGACGCTGTACGCCCCGGCGAACCCGGCGGCGAACCAGCCGAACGGCGTGACGCCCCCGTTCGTGATCGTCGATTCGGTGGACTACGACGCGGACCTCACCCCGTTCCCCCTCGACCGTGGTCTTGAGTGGCCCGGCAACAACGGGAACTGGAGCTACGAGCTCCGGGCGGACTCGCTGAACAACGTCGCGAACAACCGGGGCAGCAACTGGCGGGGCGCGATCGCTGGTCTCAACGGGGCCTTCCGCACCAACGGGCTGAGCATCATTCACACGTCGATCCGCACGACGGGCTCGCCGGGCTTCGTGCAGACCGGCACCGAGGCGCAGGACGGCTCGGGCGAGGTGATCATCACCGAGATCTACAACGCCCCCAACTCGGCCAGCATCGACACGGGCTATGTCGACATCAACAACGGCCCGGTGTTCGCCCAGCCTCAGAACGAGTGGGTTGAGATCTACAACACCACGAGCGCCGCGATCGACCTGTCGGGGTGGTACCTCGAGGACGAGGACGGCTCGACCGAGCGGTTCCCCGCGGGCACGACGCTCCAGCCCGGCGAGGCGGCGGTGATCTTCGGCATGGACCGGACGGTGACGGTGGACGGGGTCGCCCAGCCCTTCGAGTACCCCTCGCGCCAGGCGGCCCAGCAGGCCTTCTTCGACGCGTGGGGCTGCGGCTACCAGGTGATCGCGGTCCGCGGCTGGGGTTTCGACCGTGACTTCTTCGGATTCGATTCCAACAGCCTCGGCCAGCTGAGCAACTCGCCCCACCGGGCCAACGAGATCCTGCAGCTCCGCAAGGCGGACGGCTCGCTCGTTGACCTCCTGAACTGGGAGGACTTCGGCGGGGCCGGCGACAGCAACCTCTGGCCGAACGACGCGACCGGCCTGCCGACCGCGCCGAACTTCTCGATCTTCCTGGGCGGTTCGTCCCTGAACGCCATCGACAACAACAACGGGCGGAACTGGTTCCCGACCATCGTCAACAGCGGCGTTCCCGCGGAGGCGCGGTTCAACACGCCGACCGACTTCTTCACGGTCGACACCTCGGTCGTGACCACGCTTATGGAGAGCTCGGCGGGCATCGTCCCGGGCGGCACCCCCATTGACCTCGGCAACTGCCCCGACTTCCCCTGCAGCCCCGCCGACCTCGCGGCACCCTTCGGGAGCCTGACCTTCGCGGACATCTCCGCGTTCCTCACGGCCTTCTCGACCCAGGACCCGGCGGCGGACCTTGCGGCACCGGCCGGGGCCTTCACCTTCGCCGACATCAGCGCCTTCCTCGGCGCGTTCAGCGATGGTTGCCCCTGAGCCTTTGGGCTGAATCCTGAAGCCTGACCAGGGCCCCGTCGGCATCACCGGCGGGGCCCTTTCTCGTTTTGGGAGTAGTGCCGAAAACGACCACCGCCGCGGGGGGACCCGCGGCGGCGTCAATAGGCGTAACAGGACTCGAACCTGTGACCTCTGCTATGTGACAGCAGCGCTCTAGCCAACTGAGCTATACGCCCGACTCTGTCGGTCCGGGGCCCTGCGGCCCCAGTCCCAACTATACCCACGATCCTGCATCGTCGGCCAATGTCGGCGCCTCTAGAACCGCGATCGGAGGTAGATCCGCCAGGGGACCATCCGGAGCGCCCAGCCTAGGGGTGTCCACCAGCGGGGGACGGAGCGGAAGTTCGCCCGGCGGGCCGGCGTCGCGACCTCGCCCGGGCGGGGGAGGGCGCGGACCATGGCGCGGGCGAGGCGGGCCGGGTCGGCGGGCGGGGGGAAGAGTGTGCGGCCGAAGGTTTGCTGGGTCCGGAGATAGCCCATGCGGCAGCAGTGGACCGAGACGCCCCGGGGGGCGCTCGCGTGGGCGAGGCTCTCGAGCCAGCTCTCGAGGGCCCGCTTCGCGGCGGCGTAGGCGGCGTTGGCGCTGCGCCCTCGGATGGCGGCGACGGAGCTGCAGGCGAGGACGAAGCCCTGGCCCCGGTCCAGCATCGCGGGGAGGCACTCGGCGGTGATGGCCTGGACGCTGAAGAGGTTGATGGCCCAGATGGCTTCGGCGGCTTCCGGCGGAGCGGTGGGGGAGTCGTCGTCGCGGGCGTAACCGGCGGCGAAGACGAGGCCTTCGATCTGGGCGCGGACCGTGGGATCGAGCGAGCGGAGGATGTGGGCGACGGTGGGTGAGGCGAGGTCGATGGGCAGGGCGAGGGTGTCGACCGCGTGGAGGTTGTGCAGGTCGGCGGCGAGGGCGTCGAGGTCGCGCT
>DAIQNV010000030.1:10334-39006 GCA_036788215.1 Phycisphaerales bacterium
GTCACAGCGCGAGCCTTTCGGAGAGCTCGGACTGGTAGAGGCGCTCGGGGTCGTGGGCGAGGAGGCGTTCGCGGAAGTCGGCGAGGGCTTCGGGCATGGCTTCCTCGACGACGGCGCGGGGGAGTCGGGAGTCCTTGATGAGGTTGGGGCGTCCCTTGGCGTCGAGCATGATGCGGTCGAGGTCGGCGAGGAAGGCGCGGGAGGCTGCGGTGCGGGGGCAGTTGATGGCGATGACGGCGCCCCGTCCGGTGAAGCGGAGGAGGGCGGGGGCGTTGTCCTGGCGGTCGAACCACTTGCCGGAGGCGAGCGTGATGGGGACGGCGTGGCGTTTGGCGGCGCAGCGGGCTTCGCGTTCGAAGTCGGCGGCGGCTTCTGCCGGGATCAGGCACTGGTGCTCGTGGAAGCCGCGGGCGCCATAAAGGTGGAAGTAGGCTTCCTTGACGCCATGGATGGGGAAGAGGGCGGCGAAGAGGTCGGGCTCGGTGGCGGCTTCGCCGACGGGGGTCTTGAATCGGAAGGCGGCGTTCATCGCGCGGGTGGTCAGGGCGTTGAGCAGCGGAAGGCGCTGGGGGGCGCGGGTGTCGGGGGAGAGGGCCTTGTGGTCGCGGCGGACGGGTTGCAACGCGGGGGGGGCGTCGAAGGTGCCGAGCTGGACGAAGCCCGGGCCGAGGGTGTCGTGTCCCTTGGTCGCGTCGTGCCAGCTGAAGACGAGGTCGGCCTTGGCGGCGTGGGATTGCATGACCTCGCCCGCTTCGGCGAGGCCGGAGACGGGGACGAAGGTGGCCCGGAGCGCGTTCTTCGGGGCCGGCTTGGCGCGGAGGGTGACTTCGGTGATCTGCCCGGTGAGGCCGAAGCCCCCGCAGGTGAGGTCGAAGAGATCCGGGTTCTCGTCGCGGCTCAGACGCTGTTCACCATGGCGGGGGTGGAAGAGCCTGAGCGACTCGACCTGCTCGACGAAGGTGCCGTCCCTGGCCTGGTTCTTACCATGGACATCGGTCGCGACGCAGCCCCCGACGGTGATGGCGGGGGAGCCGGGCTGGGTGGGCAGGTAGAGGCCCCGGCGTTCGAGGACGCGGAAGAGTTTGCCCAGGGTGATGCCGGGCTCGACGGTGATGAGGTGGTCATCGATCGCGAGGACACGGTCAAAGGAGCGGTGGTCGATGGTGGTCGTGCCCGGTGCGAAGCTGGCGGCGGCATAGGAGAGGCCGGCGCCGCGGGCGATGCGGGGGCGGTCGAGGTCGGCGAGGAGGTGGCGGTAGCGGTCGGGGCGGCGCTCGATGGTTTCGAGGCTGACGCCGCCGTCGAAGGAGACGAGGCGGCGGGTGCGTTCGGGGACGGCGGGATGGGTGGGCGGGGTGGGCAGGTCGGGCTCCGGGCAAGAGCGGGGAGAGACGGGCGGGACGCCTATTCCGCCGAGTTTCGGACGATGGCAAAGGGGCGTTGTTCGTTCGTGGCCTAGCTCGCCTTCGGCTCGCGAGACCACGGCACCCGGGCTTCACTTTTGTCCAGCCCGCTCGCTGACGCTCGGGGCTCCATGGGGACGGGCGGATTGATCAGTCGCGGTCGGCGGTGGTTGGTTCGGTCGCGCGGGGGCGAACGGCGATGGTGGGGGGCTCGGGTTCGTCGCGCGGGTCGTCGATGGCGTCGCCTTCTACGGGGCGGCGGGGGTGGAGGCGGACCGCGGGGTCGACCTCGAGGTCGGAGGGAAGGTGCGTGAAGCGGCGGACGGGGACCGCGTTGGGCCGGCCCAGGGTGTTCTTGTAGGTGCGGGCGACGTAGACCGCGGTGAAGCTGACCGCGAAGCCCAGGTAGAGCCCGATGAGGGCGACGAGGACGGGCGTGACCCAGAGGGCGCCGGTGATGGCGCCGATGATGCCCAGCGCGGTGACGACGAGGGCCCAGGGGATGAGGGCGTAGAGCGGAAGTCGGAGGAAGAGGGTCGTGGAGCTGAGGATGCCCGCGATGGCGAAGGTGGTCATCCCGATGAGGTTGTAGTGCGTCTCTCCGGCGATGCGGGGCTCGCGTGTGTAGGCGATGCCGGTGCGGGCGAAGCCCAGGCGGGCGATGGAGGAGCGGATGAAGGGGAAGCTGGTGTGGTCTCGGATGATGGCGTCGCGGACCTCGCCGGTGAAGAGGCTGAACTCGGCCATGTCGAGGATGATGTCCTCGTCGGCGATGAGGCGGGTGAGGCGGTAGAAGAGCTTGCGGGTGTTCTTGAGCCAGGTGGCTTCGGGGCGGTCGGCGCGCTCGCCATAGACGACGTCGAAGCCTCTTTCGTGCTCGGCGAGGAAGCGGGGGAGCATCTCCGGCGGGTCTTCGCAATCGACATCGATGATGCAGTAGAGGTCGCTCTTGATGGTGCGGAGCCCGCCTTCGACGGATCGCTGGTAGCCCACATTGGCGGCGAGGGTGATGATGCCGACATCGTCGATGCCGGCGGCGCGGCGCTCGGCGCGCAGGCGGCGGACGGCTTCGAGGGTGCCGTCCTTGGACGCGTTGTTCAGGAAGACGAGGCGGGGGCGGTAGCGGTCGCGGAGCGACTCGAGCACCGGGGCGATCCGGGCGTAGAAGAGGGGGACGGTCGCCTCCTCGTTGTGGACGGGGCAGAGGACGGTGAGCACCGGGCGGCGGATGGGCTTGGGCTCGACCGCACCTCCCGCGGCCCGGGTCTCCATCGCGGCGGTGTCGTGGGCGTGGGTCATCGCGATCGGGGCTCAGCGTTTGAGGACGAGGGGGACAAGGTGCAGGGCGAGCGGGCGGGGCTGGCCGTCGATCTCGACGGGCTCCAGGCTTCCCCCGCTTGCCGACGCATCATAAAGCGCGACGCCGGCCGGGTTCATCCCCGGGGCGTGGTTCTCGGTCGTGAGTTCCAGAATCAGTTGTTCGCCTGCGCGGATGGGGAGGGGTGCGAGGTTCGCCTGGGCCCAGGCCCAGTCCGAGATCGTTCCGGTGCTCCAGTTGCCCTCGGCGAGGGTGGAGCCGTCGGGGCGGCGGAGTCGCCAGATGATGTCATACGGGGCGGGCGTGGCACCCCAGGTGACCATCCGAACGCGGAAACCCGCGAGTGCTCCCCCGGGAGCGTCGAATCCCTGGCGGATGGTGCGCCCGGCGGTGACGCCCTCCGCGGCGCGGAAGGTGGGGTCGGGCGGGAAGGGATCGTGGGGGCGGTCGACGACGCCTGAGTAAGGGCCCAGGCGGTGCTTGAGCAGGGTCTCGCGGACGGAGCGGGCGACCTCGGGGACGGGGTGGATGCGCCAGAGGCCGGTCTCGTTGGAGAGGTCGACGGGGTAGCTCTCGGCGAGTTCCTGGTTGACGCGGTGGGTGAACCGGTAGATCTCGGCACCGCGGATGTAGGTGCGGGTGGCGAGGGCGAGGAAAGCGATGGCGAGGAGGGCGCGGATGATGGGGCTCCGGGTGATCGCCTGGAGCGTGGTGCGGGCGGTGGCGAGGGGGGCCAGGGGGCCGGAGCCCCGGTGACCCAGGTAGACCGCGAAGGCGATGAGCCCGTAGAGGAGGTACGAGCCCGTGATGGTGTACCGGGAGGCGGCGGCGTGCAGGATGCCCGGGAGGCCCGGCTCGTCGAACTTGGCCCTGCCCCAGGCGGTCAGGAGGGCGGATCCCCCGGCGTACAGGGCGAAGGCGATGAGGTGGCGGGGGCCGGGCTCATTGACGAGCGCCGCGCGCCGGCGGGACCAGAGGGCGAGCGCGGCGACGATGAGAAGGATGACGCCACAGATACCCGCGAAGTTGGCGTGCGCGGAGGGGTACCAGGGGTCTCGGAATCCGAACTCGATCAGGTTGGCGAGAGGATTCCCCAGGTAAATGAGGATGAACCAGACGAGTTTGATCGGGCCCGGGCGGTCGGTGCCGCCGGTCTCGGGGAGGCCCGGGGCGTAGAGGGCGAGGAGGAGGAGGAGGTTGGCGAGCCAGAAGAGGGTGCGTGGGCCCGGGATGAGCGACCAGCGGGCGCGGTCGTGGCGGGGGGCGGCTTCCGCGAGGGCGGTGGTCATGAGGCAGGCGATGAGGGCGACGATGCCGTTGGTGAGGGTGTAGGTGGCGCCCCAGCAGCAGAGGGCGGCGACGATGTGGCTCGACCAGGCGCGGGGTGCCGCAGCGATGCGCCAGAGCGCGATGAGCGCGAGCAGGTTGGCGAGGTCGAGCTGCAGCATCATCGACCACCAGTGGTTGTTGTGGCCGACGGGGCTGAAGAAGATGACGGAGACGAGGGCGAGGCCCGCGACGGAGGCGGCGGCGAACTTTCCCCCGGTGAGTCTTCGGAGCGCCAGGGCGTGGACCGCGAAGGCCCCGTAGAGCGAGGCGAGGAGGAAGGCGTACTCGGAGCGGAGGTCCCAGTCGGTCAGGCGGGCGTTGGCGACATAGATGGCGCGGTAGAGGAGTGGGCGGGTGTGGTTGTGGGGGGCCCAGAGGTCGGAGACCTGGAGGGTGCCGTCGTAGGCCTTGCCTATGAACTTGACGAGCTCGACGTGGTCCCAGTAGGGGCGGGTGATGGCGCCGTGCTGGACCGCGACGAAGAGGTAGGCGGCGGGGGCGGCGATGACCGCGATCGCGAGGATCAGGAGCCAACGCCGGCCGGCGGGGCGGGGGCGGGGGGGCGTCGAGGGGGTGTTGGTGGGGCCATCCATGGGGGTGGCGAGTGTAGTGGCGCGTTACCGGGCGTGAGGGGATGGGGGTCGGGTGTTCGGGTCGCGCGGGTCCGTGGCGGCGGATCGGGGACCCGGGGGCGGGCTCCGCCGAAGCGGGGGGCGGGCGTGTCCGAACGGTGGGTGCTCGCGCGCGGTCCGGGGGGCCCCCGGGTGTTCCTCGCGTAGGCTTTCGCGACGCTGAGGGGACCGAGACGTGGACCAGGGTTCGGGAGTGATGCGATCGGTTGGGGAGGCGTTTGTGCGGGCGGCGGCGGTGTGGCCCGCGGGCGTCGCGGTGCGGGCGGGGGATCGGTCGCTTTCGTATCGGGATCTTGCGGGGCGGGCGTCTCGGTTCGCGGGGGGGCTGGCGGGGCGGGGCGTCGGGGCGGGCGATGTGGTCGTGCTGGGGCTGGCGCGTGGGGTCGACCTGATCGTGGCGATGGTGGGGTGTGCGCTGCGGGGGGCGGTGTACATGCCGGTCGATCCGTCGTGGCCGGCGGCGCGGCTGGAGCGGCTGGTCGGCATCGCGCGGCCCACGCTCGTGGTCGGCGGTGAGGTGGGCTTCGCGGAGGTCGCGGGCGGGGGCGGGGACGCGGAGCCGGCCCGGGTGGGACGCGATGACCCGCTGTACGTGATGTTCACCTCGGGCAGCACGGGGGAGCCCAAGGGCGTGCTGGTGCCCCAGCGGGGGGTGCTGCGGCTCGTGATCGATCCGGACTTCATGGAGGTCGGGCCCGAGAGCGTGTGGCTGCACGCGTCGGCGACCTCGTTCGACGCGTCGACGCTCGAGGTGTGGGCTCCGCTCTTGAATGGCGGGACGGTCGTCGTTGTCGAGGAGCGGCTGCCCTCGATGGCGGTGCTCGCGGAGACGATCCGGCGGGATCGCGTGACGGACGCGTGGCTGACCGCCTCGGTCTTCAACGCGTTCGTCGATCACGACCCCCTGGCGCTGGGGCGGCTGACGAGGCTGTTCACGGGCGGGGAGCGGCTGTCGCCCTCGCATGTGGCGCGGTGCCTCGAGACGAACCCGGGGCTCGCGCTCATCAACGGGTACGGGCCCACGGAGAACACGACGTTTACCTGCTGCCATCGCGTGCGGGCGGGGGATGCGGATGATCCGGAGGGGATCCCGATCGGTCGGCCGATCCGGGGGACGGGCGTCGTGGTGGTGGACGAGGGGCTGGCGGAGGTCGGCGCGGGGGAGCCCGGGGAGCTGCTGGCGAACGGGGATGGCGTGGCGCTCGGGTACATGGGTGATGCGGCGCTGACGCGGGAGCGGTTCGTCCGCCTGGCGGGGCGCGATGGGGTGTGGTACCGGACGGGTGACGTGGTGCGCGAGCGTGCGGACGGGGTGTTTGCGTTCCTTGGGCGGCGGGATCGGCAGGAGAAGATCCGGGGGCACCGGGTGGAGCTGGCGGAGGTCGAGCACGCGCTCCGCCGGTGCGACGGGGTGCTGGACGCGGTGGCGGTCGCGGTGGGGGAACGGGCGGACGAGCGGTTCCTGGGGGCGGCGTGCGTGGTCGCGGGCAATGGGGTGGACGCGGGCGCGATCCGGGCGAGCCTGATGGCCCGGGAGCCCGGGCACCTCGTGCCCGACCGGATCGTGTGCGTCGGGGCGCTGCCGGTGGGGTCCAGCGGGAAGGCGGACCGCGGGGCTGTCGCGACGATGTTCCGGCGGGACGCGGGGGCCGGGGGTGGTGGGGATGGTGGGGATGGTGGGGAGGGGGCGTGGGGCGTGGTGCGTGAGGAGCTGCGCCGCCTCTTGCCCGGCGCTGACCCGGAGCCTGGGGATCGATTCGTGACGGTGGGGGGGCATTCGCTGACGGCGCTGCGTCTCGCGGCGGCGCTCGAGGAACGCACCGGCGTCGCGGTCAGCGTCGCGGAGATCCTGGGGTCGGGGCGGCTCGAGGAGATCGCCCGGGCGGTCGACCGGCGCCCGGGGCTCGGGCGGGCCCCGGCGGGGGAGGCTGCGGTCGCCGAGGGGCCCCTCGAGGCGACGACCTCTCAGCGACAGATGTACTTCGAGAGCGCGGTCGACCCGTCGGGGCTGGCGTACATCGAGCACATCGCGTTCCGGGTCGAGGGGGCTCTCGATGCGGGGGCGCTCAGGGAGGCCTGGAGGGCGCTGGTTCGGCGGCACGAGGTGCTGCGGACGAGGCTGGAGTTCATCGGGGACCGGCTGCACCAGGTGATCGAGCCCCCGGACGCGGTCGAGGCAACGTTCGAAGAGCGTCCGTTCGCGCCGGAATCGGGGCAGTCGCTGGAGGCGTGCATCGCGGAGAGCGTCGATCGGCCGGTCCGACCCTCGGAGGCGCCGGCGTGCCGGGCGACGCTCCTGACGATGGGCGGGAGGCCCGGCGTGGTGGTGCTGTCGTTCCACCACGCGTTTGTCGACGAGTGGTCGCTCGAGCTGCTGGCGGGTGAGCTGTCGGTGCTGCTCGGGGGCGTTGGGGGAGACGGGACGGGGCTCGGGACGGCGGCGCCCTACCGCGTGTTCGGCGCGTGGGAGCGGGAGGCGATCGATCGGGAGGCGGTCGAGGAGGCTGCGGCGCGGCTCGTCCGCCTGCCCCGGGCGGAGCCGGTGGGTGTGGCACCGGGGCCGGTGAGCGCGGTCGATTTCGCGTTCGACGCGGCGGAGCACCGGGCGATCAAGGCGGCGGCGCACGCGCGGGAGGCGACGGCTTTCGCGTTCCTCCTGACGCTGTGGGGGGAGACGCTGTGCGATGCGCTCGGGCGGGAGGCGGTGGCGGTGCTCACCCCGCTGTCGCTGCGTGTCGAGCCGGGGCTGCAGGGGGTGGTGGGGTGCTGCACCGCGGTGCACGCGGTCGTCGTGGAGCGCGAGGGGGCGGGGTCGGACGGGGTCGAGGCGACGCGGGCGCAGATCCATCGCGTGTACTCCGGTGGCGTGGCGCCGCTGACCGAGGTGCTCTCGGAGGCCCGCAGGCGGGCCCCGGGGCAGCTCGCGAGCCTGACGGAGTTCGGCTTTGCCCTGCAGCAATCGCACGGCTTCGCCCCCGTGCTGCCCGGCGTGGCGACGCGGGCCCTGCGCCTGCCTTCGCCGGTGACGCGGTTCCCGCTCTCGCTCGTGCTCTGGGTGCGCGACGGGCGCCTGGAGGGGCGGGTGGAGGCGGTGGCGGGGGGAACCGCCCAGAGCGTGCAGCAGGGCGTGCTCACCGCGTTCACGCTGCGCGTGCGTGGTGCGGTGGCCCGGCGTGATTCGCGGGCGCCGGTCACGGTCGCGCCGCGCCCGGTCGTGGAGGCGTCGCCCGCGCGGGTCGACGGGGGCGAGGGCGGGGGCGATGCCCGGTCGGACGCTGCGGTGCGTCGGGCGTGGGAGGAGACCCTGGGGGTCTCGGGGGCGGCGCGGGAGAGCGACTTTTTCGCGTCGGGCGGGCACTCGCTCTTGGCGCTCAGGCTCGCGGCGAGGCTGCGGGATGACGCGGGGTTCGAGATTCCGCTGGGACCGTTTCTGCAGC
Organism: Phycisphaerales bacterium; assembly: GCA_036788215.1. GTDB lineage: Bacteria > Planctomycetota > Phycisphaerae > Phycisphaerales > UBA1924 > DAIQNV01. The sequence continues at coordinate 18,454 of DAIQNV010000030.1, forward strand.
ACCCGAAGCTCGGGTGGCTGATGGACCGGGCGCGGGACGCGGCCCGGGGGCAGCACGCGGCACCGGGGATCGCGGTCGACCTGGGCACGGGGCCCCTCACGGTGCTGTGCTTCCCGGGTGGGTACGGGAACCCTCTCGTTTTCGCGCGGATCGCCGATGCGATGCGGCGGCGCGGGACGAGCGGAATCCGCCTGCGGTGCTACGACCTCGCGGGCGCTCTGGGCGGGGGCGACCCCAGGGCCGGGCTGCGACGTCTCCTCGATGAGGCGTCGAACGACTGGGCGAGCCTGGAGGGTGTGGTCGGGCTGCTTGGGTACTCGATCGGTGGCCTGCTCGCGCTCATGGCGGACCGGCCTGCGCGGGGCGCGGTCGCGGATCAGCGCCTGTGGCTCGTCGATGTCTTTCCCGCGACGCACTTTCTGACGCTGTCGCAGCGCCTGCGCCGCTCGGCCCTGAACGCGCTGCGCGACCCCGTGCACGCCCCCGCTGCGTTCATCAACGGGGTCCGCATGCAGCGGTCGCGCCTGCACACGCCCGAGATGGCGGACGGGCCGGGGCTCTCGCGGGTCGCGATCGAGGCGCTGAAGTCCGCGCTCGGGCCTGCGACCTACGAGCCCTGGGCGGGGCCGGCGACGGTGATCAAGTCCGGGCGGCGCCCGCTGTGGCAGCTCAACCTGCGGTCCGACCCCGCGAACGGGCTGGGCGGCGCGATCGTCGGGCCGACGCGGACGGTGACCATGCCCTCCTTCCACTATGACCTGATGAGCCGCGCGGCGGACCAGGTGGCGGACGAGGTGCTGCGGGACATCGCGTGGGTCGCGGGGGCTCGGGCGTGACGCGGTTCGACTGGGACCTCGGGGGCGGGGCGGTCGTGGTGCTGCTGGGGGAGGACGAGGGCGCGGGAGAGCGGTCGGCGGTGTTCTGGCGGGAGGGGATCGCGGTTGTGCTGGGCGTCTGCGCGACGGAGGTGTCGTTCGCGGCGCGGGCGGGCGGGGCGCCGATGCTGGAGGTGCGGGGCGAGGCCTGGGGCGTGAGCTTCGCGCGTCGCGGTGGGCATCGGGCGTGCGCTTTGGGCCCGGGGGCGGTGGGGGTCGATCTCGAGGTCTTGGAGCCCCTTGATGATCTTGAGCGCGTCGCGGCGCGGGCGATGTCGGATGGGGAACTGGAGCGATGGGGGGCGATGGAGGCTTCAAGCCGCCTCGTCGCCTTCTACGAGGCGTGGACCTGCAAGGAGGCGGCGCTCAAGGCGTTGGGGACCGGGCTGAGCGTGGACCCGAGGAGGGTGGAGATCGAGCCGGGCGATGCGGAGAACCGGACGGTGCGTGTGGGGAGCACGGTGGTCCGGGGCCGCGTTGCGCATGTCGGCCCGCTGGTCGTGGCGGGGGCGAGCGTCGACCCGGGCGGGCCCGGGTGATGCGCGGTTCGGGTGTGCGCTACTGCCCGACGGGCAGGGTCAGCAGGGGCCTGATCGCGGGGCGTTCCCCGCTCTGCAAGGTGAAGAGGTGGCGGAGCAGGAGGAAGGTGGACTTGCTCGTCTCGTCGTCATCGGCGACGTAGAACCACGCCCCGCGGTGGCGGACCGCGACCGCTGCGTCGGGAGGCCTCCTCGTGGAGTGGGGCACCCGGAAGAGCCCGCCCAGGAGGTTGTCCCAATCGAAGGGGCTGTCGTCGGCGGTTGTCGTGACGGTGACGCTGCCACGGGTCATGTCGCGGGCGGGCGGGTGGACCGCGTGGGACAGGTAGTAGAGAACGCCCTGGAGCGACCGGGTATCGAGGACGATCTGGCTGAGGTTGGAGCTTTCGTCGAAGAAGTCGTACTCCGCGTCGTCGCGGGAGACGACGTCGTAGCGGCTGCGAGCGGGGTCGAGCGAGAGGAGAGATCGGAGCCGTGCGACCCCGGGGTTGGCTCCGGCCTCGGGGCGGACGCGGAGGACGAGCCGCCTTTCGTCGATGGAGAGCTGGTAGTCCTCGGAATCGCCGACCCTTCGGAACTCGATGCCCTCGCGGGCGGCGATGATCATGTCCTCTCCGGAGATCTGACCCCTTGGGATAGGGTCGGAGATGAGCTTCTCGCGGAGTTCGAACTCGAACTCGATCTGGTTCGCGTCGGCGAGGGCCTGGATGAGCGCCGCGGCTTCGAGGAACTCTCGGTAGTCGGGCTCGCGCATCGGCGTCGGGCCCGAGGCGGTCCGGGCGTGCATGAGCCCGTTGAGGCCTTCGACGGTGAGCCGGAGCACGCGCTCGGCTCGCCAGCCTGATTCGACGAGGAGGGCGATGGTGTTGACGCTCACGGGCTCGAGCATCTCGCGTTCGAAGGCATCGCCACTGAGGATGCCGAAGGTGATGGTGGGTCGCTCGGCGTAGTTGACGCCCCCGCCGAGCCCGAGGGTGTCGGGCCCGCTCTCGACCACGCGTCCGTCGAGGGAGGTCGAGGCGCCGAACTCGAACTGGGTCGAGATGCTGCTGACGCTCAGGTAGACGGGGTGATCGCGGTAGCGGAGGCGCACGAGGTTGACAAGGAGCTGCTCGGACTGGGCGACGCTGACCGCGTCGCTGTAGTGGGCTGCGGAGACCGGCAGCGTTCCCGGGCCGATCTGGCACGATGGCAGGGCTGCAGCGAGCACGCAGAGCGGGGCGATGTGGCGGCGGAATCGCTTGGGGGGCTTGTTCTTCACGGTGGCTTCCGGGTGGGCCGGGTCGTGCGATCGGCGCTGTCGCGCCCGCTACACGCTGGTGGCCTGCGTGGCTTCGAATCGGGAGGGCCGCTGGGGGCGGTCCTGGACGAAGAACGCCCTCAGTTGCTCGTGGCGTTCGGCGGCGTCGGACTCGCCCAGTTCGACGAGGCGGGAGATGAAATCGGTGTGGAACCGCAGTCCCCCCGGGCGCATTGCGACCGCGGTGGCGGTTCCGCTGTCGTAGGGGCGTGCGGCCGGCCCCTCGGTGAACCGGACCTGGGAGGGGGTGCCCGCGATGTTCCTGTGTATGTGCGTCAGGACGCCGACCCAGTAGGCGCCGAGCGCGCCGCACCCGGAGTAGGCAAAGGCATAGGTGGGGGCCGCTTGAAGCATCCGGGGACCTTATCAGGGACTCATGGCACGCGAGAAGCGGCTGTATCCCCGTGGTGGGGGCATGGAGGTTTGCGGGCGCTGCAGAATCCGCTGCACAATGGCGAGGAATCAGGCCCCTACGGGGTTTTGCGTCATCTTGCCAATGGCCCCGCCCGGATTCGAACCGGGGACCGGGCGATTATGAGTCGCTTGCTCTAACCGCTGAGCTACGGGGCCGGCCCGTCGAGCATAGCCGATCGCCGGCTCCATCAGTCCGGCAGCGACCCCGGGCGAGTTAGAACGGAATCGTCAGCCGAATTGCGCCGGACTTGTTGTCGCCGATGGGATTGGCCCAGATCGTGAGTTTTGCGCCGGGGGCGTCGAACCCGAGCTCCCGGAGCGCTCGGTCCACCGGGACATCAAAGCTCGGCCCGGCCGGCTGGAGGGACAGGTCCTCGGGCTTCAGGCGGAAGCTCTGGGCATCTATGCGGTTGGGGTCATTCTTCCGCTGCCGCTTGTTCAACTCCTCGCCGATTCGCTTGACCGTCCTGGCGTCGAGGTCGTCGCAGACCCGCTCGGCGACCTCGCGTCTGCGACGCTTGAGTTCCTCCACGCCCACCCCCCCGGCGACGCGTTGCACGACGGCCTTGCACACCGACTCCAGGGGCATCTCTATGTCCGACGGCGCGGGGATTGGCATCGCGGTCTCCTTCGTGCAGAATGGTTCCGAGCCGAAAGCGAAGCCGGCGGCACATCGTCACGCGGGATCCGGCGAGGTCATGGCCATCGGGTTGAGCAGCTTCGACAACTCCGCTTCCGGCAACACATTCTGGTCCAGCGCGATCTCCCGAACCGTCTTGCCCGTCTTGTGGGCCTCTTTCGCCAGTGCCGCGGCGGCGTCGTAGCCGATGACGGGGGCGAGGCTGGTGCACATGGCGAGGGAGCCCTCGATCAGGGCGGCGCAGCGTTCTTCGTCGGGCTCGAGACCGTCGAGGAGGTTGTCGCAGAACATGTGGCAGGCGTTGGCGATCAGGTCGATCGACTCGAGGACCGCGTCGGCCATCACGGGCATCGCCACGTTCAGGTCGAGCAGTGAGCCGATGCCCCCGAGGCCTGCGGTGGTCGTTGTCGCGTCGTTGCCGATCACGCGGCAGCAGACCATCATCACCGACTCGCAGATGACGGGGTTGACCTTGCCCGGCATGATGCTCGAGCCGGGCTGGACCGCGGGGAGCTTGAGCTCGCCGATGCCGCAGCGGGGGCCCGAGCCCAGCCAGCGGATGTCGTTGGCGATCTTGCTCAGGCTGACGGCGATGGTCTTGAGGTCGCCCGAGACCTCGACGAAGCCATCTTTGGCGTGCTGGGCCTCGAAGTGGTTGGCGGCTTCCCGGAAGTGGACGCCGGCCCGCTCGGTCAGGCGGGCGGCGACCTGCTCGGCGAAGCGTGGGTGGGTGTTGATGCCGGTGCCGACCGCGGTGCCCCCGATGGCGAGTTCGCCCAGGACGTGCAGGGCGCGGTGCAGACGCTCGGACGCGTGGCGCATCTGGGCCGCGTAGCCGCTGAATTCCTGGCCCAGGCGGATGGGGGTGGCGTCCTGCAGGTGGGTGCGCCCGATCTTGACGATCGAGTCCCATTTCTCTGCCTTGTCCGCGAGGGCCTTCTCGATCTTGACGAGGGCGGGCAGCAGGGTTTCCTTGATGGCGACCGCCGCGGCGACGTGCATCGCGGTGGGGAAGGTGTCGTTGCTGCTCTGGCCCATGTTGACGTGGTCGTTGGGGTGGACGCCGCCCTTCTCGATGAAGCTCGGGTCCTTGCTCTTGCCGATGGGCTCGCCCCTGGCGAGGCAGACGAGGTTGGCGATGACCTCGTTCGCGTTCATGTTCGTGCTGGTGCCGCTGCCGGTCTGGTAGACGTCGACCGGGAAGTGGCGGGCGAGGCCCCCGTGCTCGGTGAGCCCGGACTCGATCTCTGCGCAGGCGTCGGCGATGGCGTCGGCGCGGGCCTCGTCGAGTTTGCCCAGTTGCTGGTTGGCGCGGGCGCAGGCGGCCTTGAGCATGCCGAAGGCTTTGATGACGCCCGGGGGCACGGGCTTCCCGCTCACGGGGAAGTTGAGGACCGCTCTCTGGGTGCTCGCGCCGTAGAGGACGTCCGCGGGAACGGTCATCTCGCCCATCGAGTCCTTCTCGATCCGCGTCTCGCCGGTGGCCATCGTCGGGTCCTTCCGAACAGCCGGCCCGGTGGATGTCTTGGGCCGGAAAGGGTTGATTTCTGAATCCGCATACAAGTGTAGGCTTTGGGTGGCGGTTCGCCCGCAACCTTGCCGACGCCGGAGGGTACAGTCCCGGGGAGGCCTCGCTTGTCGCACACTTCCATCGTCTGCCGGCGCGTTCTGATGGTCCTGGCGGTCGGGGTGTCGCTGGCGGTCGTACCCCGGGCGTTCGGCGCCCCTGAGCAGGACCCGCCGGAGCATCCCTTCCTGACCTACGAGCATCCCGAGGACTGGACCCTGCGGGCCACGCTGCGGGTCCGGGGCTGGCAGAACGAACGCGATGCGTTTGAGCGTCCCCCGGTCTGGAACTTCACCACCGCTGCGGTGATCTTCCCGCTGGTCGACCGGACCTCGGCGGCGCACCTCGACCCCGCCTCGGCTGTGGGCGAGTTGCGCTTCAACGACCGGGTCGTCAGCAGCACGTTCACGCCCATCACCGGGTATCCGGGCGGCGCGACCTACGCCCGCTTCGACGCGCAGGAGGTATCGGCGCGGGAGATGACGCTGGAGGTCACGCTGCTCGCGCGGGCGTGGCGGACGAAGTTCGACGAGGAGGCCGCCCTCAGCGTCGGGTGGCCCACCGGCGAGTGGCCCGCGGAAGCGGCGAGCGCGTTCACGCCTCAGGCGGGCGTCGAGGTTCCCCCCGGGGGCCGGCCCGATGATGCGGAGCTCGATCGGCTGCTCGAGCGTTGGACGGATGGGAACGATCCCAAATCGATCCCCCCGGTCACGCTGGCAAAGTGGCTCGCGGCGAAGGTGATCGAGCACGTGCAGCCCAGCTCGGACGGGCTGAACCGGGGCCGGTACCGCCTGGGGTTCGAGGGGTTCCAGCTTCAGGGAGCGCCCGTCACCGCCCGCACGGGGCGGGGCAGTCCCTTCGACATGACGGCGCTGCTCGCGGCGGTCTACCGGCGGGCGGGGCTCCCGGCGCGGGTCGTCATCTGCTACCGGGAGGTGGGGAACCGCGACAACGCCCGGGAACGCGAGCAGACGGGGGCGTCGCGGTTGCGGGCGTACGTCGAGTTCTATTTGTACGACGAGCCCAACCAGCGGGGTGGCTGGATCCCCGTGGACATCGTCGAGATCCGTCGGCAGAGCTCGCGGGCCCGGCCCATCGACGAAGGGTGGGAGTACTTCGGCAGTCACCGTGATCTTGATCTCTACATCCCGCTGGCGTTCCACTTCCATCCGCCCACGACGGTGCGGTCGTACGGGTCGCCCTCGCTGTGGGGCTGGTTCATCACGCCGACGCCCCCGACGCTCGCGTACCAGCAGCTCGACGTGACCGCGTACGGGACGCCTGTGCGTGCCGATGGCCCGGTGCTGCCCGGGGACCCTTGAGGGGCGCGGTCGCTCCGGTCAGTCGATCGCGAAGCCCTCGGGCACCTGGCCCGGGCTGGGCATGAACGTGTAGTCGGGCGTTTCCCAGACCGGTCCGTCGGCTCGCCAGCCGACCCTTACCCGCCCGGAGGCGTGCCCGTCGACGAAGCCGATCGAGGCGAAGGCGTTGCCGGGCGTGCGTTCCTGCTGCCCGTACCAGTACTGACCGCGATCACCCCCGTCGTCGTAGTTGTAGATCGGCTGGGAGCCGATCAGGATGGTGCGGGTCGGGTCGAAGACGCTGGGCATGCGCCCGCCCGTCTGCGGGATCAAGGTCGCCGTCTCCGGCTCGTCCGAGTCCCCCGTGGGGGCGTGATCATTGATCGCGTAGCTGGACCCGAGGGTGTCGTAGATCGAGTCAGTGAAGTACGGCGCGGGCCCTCCCAGCTGCAGTTCCCCGCCCGCGTCGAGGGGGCTGCGGAAGGGCTCGGCTTCGATCGCGACTTCGGACCCATCCGCGAGTGTTCGCGCGTCCGAGCCCGCGTCGATGCCCACGTACGGGTTCAGGGGGCGGGACCGGGCTCCGAAGGAGTTGATGCCGAAGTCGAAGGGCGCGGGGACCGGGAGCGAGCCCCGCTTTCCGCCGAAGAGCGAGCCCACGACGATCTTTCCGTCCCCGAAGGGGTCGGCGATCACCGCCTGGGGCAGGGCCCCGGCGTGGTCGTCGAGATAGAGGCTCGATGCGATGACGAGCTGGCGGGCGTTGCTCGTGCAGACCGCGGACCGGGCGCCGAGCCTCGCGGCGCCGAGGGCGGGGACGAGGATGGCGATGAGCAGGGCGATGATCGCGATCACCACCAGCAGCTCGATGAGCGTGAACCCACGCTGCTGTCTGCTGCCGGTCGGTGTCATGGTCAACCCCCGGTCCTGATCCCCATCAGCCCGGCGTGGATGGGGGCGAGGGCGGCCGCGGCCCGCCCGAAGACCTCGAGCGGGAGCCCGCCGGCCTCGATCCTGTGGACGACCGAGGCGTCGTAGCGCCCGATCATCGGGGCGGTCTCGCGGTCGAAGACACCGAAGCGGTTGCGCAGGACCGCCTCGTCGGCGTCGTCGCTGCGTCCTTCCTGCTCGGCGCGTCGCTTGATGCGCTGGACGAGCGCCTCGCGGTCGGCGACGTCGAAGCTCAGCACCGCGAGCACCTCGATGGCGTCCTCGACCAGTTCGCACTGGGTGACGTTGCGCGGGATGCCGTCGAGGAGCAGGACATGGCGGGCGGGATCGAAGTCGCCGGCGTCGACGAGGCGCTGCATGTGGTCGCGCCAGAGGCGGACCGTCGTTTCGTCGGGGACCAGCTCTCCGCTGGCCATGATCGCGCGGATTTCCTTGCCCAGGTCGCTGGCGGGATCGAGGCCCCGGAACATGTCGCCGCTCGAGAGGTGGAAGAACCCGGGGACGCCCCCGAGCAGCTTGCCCTGGGTCCCCTTCCCCACGCCCGGGGGACCGAACAGCAGCACCGACCGATACGACACGCTCATCCGAAGCTCCAGCCCGCGGCGACGCGCCGCTTCCGAACGACACGATCGGCCCGACGATAGGCGGGCCGCCAGCGGTGGCGCAAAGAAAGGGCCGCGGGGTTTCCCCCGCGGCCCGTCCGGTCGGTCGAGGTCAGCGGGCTCGGGCGATCAGGCTCCGGTCTCGATGACTTCCTTCTGGAGGTTCATAGGCATGGGGGCGTACTTCTCGAATTCCATGACGCTGGAGGCGCGTCCCTGGCTCAGGCCACGCAGGGTGGTGGTGTACCCGAACATCTCGCTGAGGGGGACCTCGGCGTGGATGATCTTGACGATCCCGCGGTCCTCGGTGTCCATGATCATGCCCCGGCGGCTGGACAGGTCGCCCGTGACGTTTCCGAGGTAGTCCTCGGGTGTGGTGATGACGACCTTCATGATGGGCTCAAGGAGGACGCTCTTGGCCTTGGCGACCGCCTCGCGGAGGGCGAGGCGTCCGGCCTGCTCGAAGGCGACCTGGCTCGAGTCGACGTCGTGGTAGGAGCCTTCGACCAGCTCGACCCTGATGTTGATGAGGGGGTAGCCCGCGGTGACGCCCCCGGCGGCGGTCTGGCGCACCCCGTACTCGACGGAGGGGATGAATTCCTTGGGGATCGACCCGCCGACGACCTTGTTGACGAAGGCGATGTTGTTGACGAACTTGACCCCGTCGGCCTCCGCCTGCTCCTGGCTGTAGGGCATGAGGTTGATGGTGCAGTCGCCGAACTGGCCTCGACCGCCGGTCTGCTTCTTGAAGAGACCGCGGACGTTCATGGCGGTGCCCTGGATGGCCTCGCGGTAGGCGACGCGGGGCTTGCCGACCTCGACGTTGACCTTCATGTCGCGGGTGATCTTGTTCTTGATGATCTCGAGGTGCAATTCACCCATGCCGGAGATGATGGTCTGCCCGGTCTCGTCGTTGTACTCCGAGCGGAAGGACGGGTCCTCCCGCCGGATGGTGATGAGGGCGTCGGTGAGCTTCTTCTTGTCGTCGGCCGTCTTGGGCTCGATCGACATGCTGATGACGGGCTCGGGGAAGGTCATGCGCTCGAGGACAATCGGCTTGTCCGGATCGCAGAGCGTGTCGCCCGTGATCGAGTCCTTGATGCCCACGAGCGCGACGATGTTGCCGGCGCCGACCTCGTCCAGGGCCTCGCGGTCCTTGGCGTGCATCTCGAAGATGCGGCTGGCGATCTCGCGCTTCCCGTTCACGGGGTTCAGCACGCGGCTGCCCTTGGAGATCTTGCCGGAGTAGACGCGGCAGTAGGTGAGGTCTCCGTGCGTATCGCTCACGACCTTGAAGACGAGCCCGCTGAAGGGGGCGGTGTCGTCGTGGGGGCGGGTGAGCTTCTTCTCGGGGTCCTTGGGGTCGAGGCCCTTGACCTCGGGCACCTGCTGCGGGTTGGGCAGGTAGTCGATGACGCCGTCCAGCAGGCGCTGCACGCCGATGTTCTTCAGGGCGGAGCCGCAGAAGACGGGGTTGATCTCGCGGGCGATTGTTCCCTTGCGGAGCGCCGCCTTGATCTCGTCCACCGTGATCGAGTCCTCGTCCTCGAGGTACCGCTCCATGACGGCGTCGTCGAACTCCACAGCCTTCTCGATCAGCATGTGGCGCCACTCGGCGGCCTTGTCGGCGTACTCCTCGGGGATGTCCTTCTCGACGACGGTCTCGCCCTTCTCACCCTCGAAGAAGTAGGCCTTCATCTTCAGGAGGTCGATGAGGCCCTTGAGGTCGTTGCCGTGGCCCATGGGGAGCTGCACCGCGACGGGGTTAGCTCCGAGGCGCTTGATGATGGAGTTGAAGCTGAACTCGAAGTCGGCCCCGAGCTTGTCCATCTTGTTGATGAAGCAGAGACGGGGGACCAGGTAGCGGTCGGCCTGGCGCCAGACGGTCTCCGACTGGGCCTCGACGCCCTCTTTCCCGTCGAACACCGCGACGGCGCCGTCGAGCACGCGGAGGGAGCGCTCCACCTCGATCGTGAAGTCGACGTGGCCCGGGGTGTCGATCAGGTTGATCTTGTACTCGCGACCGTCCTTCGTCCAGGGGCAGGTCGTGGCGGCGGACTGGATGGTGATCCCTCGCTCCTGCTCTTCCTGGAGGAAGTCCATCGTCGCGGTGCCCTCGTGCACCTCGCCGATCTTGTAGTTCCGCCCGGTGTAGAACAGGATGCGCTCCGTCACCGTCGTCTTGCCCGCGTCGATGTGAGCACAAATCCCGATGTTGCGGATGTTTGAAAGGTCCGTCGCCATCTGCCTTGCCTCCGTCGGCCCAAACGGGCCATTCGGCTCCATGAACTGCTGATGCACCTGATCTGGCGGGGATCACGCCCCCGTCGCCGGACGCCGACCGCCCTGCTGTCACGTACCGCCCGGCGTGGAACAACCCCGCCGAACCCGTCGGCCGAACGCTGGAGCCAGGGGCCCCGGTCCGGCAAAGACTTCATCTGTTTCGATCGTCGTGGCCCCGATTGAGCCGGGGTTCCGTCGATGGATAATCGCTCGTCTCGGGGCGGATGCCTGCCCCGCCCTCGCCCCGCCCCGCGCCCGGGCCACCTGCAGCGCCCGGCCCGTTCCCGGGCTGGTCGCGTCGGTTCACGCCCGGCGAACGACCCCACTCGCCATGTCCGGTTCTGCGTCGTCGTCCATTGCGCCGCCCCGAAAGCCGCTCTGCAGCCGTCAGCGCGGGCAACCAGCCCGGATCGCTGCGGCAATCACAAACCCGGCTACACCGGGCACCTGCGGGCAATGCTAGCGCCCCAGTACCCACGATCAACGCCCGCCCGGCACGCCCGGATTGAAGATCCCGTCAAGAACGACGGAAAAAGCCGGGTCGAGTCCGATCCGGAGGCTCCGGGCCTTCATCCACCCGTTGCGAGGCGCTGGACCCGCCGGCGCTCCCGCTCGCCCAGCCCCACCAGGGGGTCGAGGCCCGTCAGATCGTCCCGACGCAGCGTCTCTCGGGCCCAGGTCGCGGCTTCCGCTGGTCTCCCCGCGGCGGCGAAGGCCTCCATCGTCCGGGCGGCGGGGGTGACGCCGTGGGGGTCGAGGGCGGCGGCTCGCTGGAGGGCTTCCAGCCCATCCTCCAGCCAGCGTTCGGCGGTGGCTGGGGCGACCAGCCCGGACTGGGCGCCGCTGGTGGTGGTCAGGCCCAGCCAGCCCTGCACGGAGGACGAATCGGGGCGGGCCAGGGCGAGGGCGCGGGCGGCGGTCACCGCCCGTTCCAGGGCGTCCGGATCGCCCGTCGTGGCGGCGATGGCGCCGCGGAGGCGGGTCAGGGCCTTGCCGGTCGGTTCATGGCCCGGACGCAGGGCGAAGGCGCTTGCGAGGGGCTCCTCGGCGGAGTCGAGTGCGTCTGCGAGCGTCTGGCGATCGGGCCGGTCGATGCTGGTGCCCATCGGGCGGAGGGGATCGCCCGCCTCGATCAGGCGGGACTCCCAGCGTGCCAGCCCGGTCGCGGCAAGGGCGAGGGGGATGATGGCGAGGGCCAGAAGGAGAGCCGCGACGAGGCCGACCGGTCTCTGGGCCCGCCCCCGGGTGAGCGGGGGAACGCCCAGCCCGACCAGGGCGAATCCCAGGGGAACCGATGGGGCCTGGGTGAGGGGCATCTCGATCTGGGAGTGCACCAGGAGGACCAGCCCGGCCCCCGCAGCGCCGAGGCGGGCGAGGGCGGGGCGGGTGGCGAACGCCCGGAGGAGGGCGATGGCAAGGGCGACCCATGCGCCGAGGGCGACCAGTCGCATGACCGCGAGCTCGGGGGAGGCGAGGTGGCGCTCCGCGAGGGCGCCGGCGAGGATAACGGGGACGGTCAGCAGGAAGAGGGGCTTGACCCCGATCGCGGTCCTTGGGGATCGGATGAGTCGGTCGGGGCGCGGGAGTGGCCGCAGGCCTGCGGTGGTCGCGCTCGCGACAGCGAGCAGGAGGCCCGCCCAGGCGAGCCCGCCCAGTCCGAGCATGCTGGTCCAGTCGAAGAGGACGGAGTGCGGGCTGGTGACCGCTTCGGGGCTGATGGCGGGCTTGGCGAGGAGGTAGGCGTCCTGGAAGTTGTCGGGCCCGACGCCCAGGACGGGGTGGGCGCCCCAGATGCGGAGGGCGGTCTCGGTGTAGAAGGCGCGGAAGAGGAGTGAGAGCTCGCCCAGGCGGGTGCCGATGAGGCCCCGGGCGGCGATGGCGGCGAGGACCAGGGCGATGGTGGCGGGTCCGATGAGGGGTGCGAGTTTCGGGGCGCGACGGGCGGCGATGATGGTGGCGACGAGCGCCGCGGAGGCGACGAGGGCGGCTCCGGCGCCTCCCTTGGAGGCGCTGAGCCAGAGGGCAACGCCTGCGAGGAGTGCGCCGGCGATGGTGACTTGCCAGGCGCGGTTGGTCAGTGCGGTGCGGGAGGTGCGGAGCCACGCGAGGGCGGTCGCGCCACAGGCGACAAGCATCGAGGCGGCGAAGGTGGCGTAGACATTGGAGAGGCCGAACCAGCCGGTGGCTTCGGCCTGGAAAAGGCGGCGTTCGAAGCCCCTGGCCTGGGCGGAGTTGGGCTCCCAGCCCCGGGAAGCAAGGATGGCTTCGCGGTCGAGTCGGTACTGGCGGACGGTCTGTGGGTGCTCGTAGAAGACCTGGACGAGGCCCTTCAAGGCGAGGACCGCGATCGCGGCGATCGCGATCGCGAGGGCGAGACGGTGCAGCCAGCGGTCGCGGGACGCGTGGGCGAGGGCGACGAGGAGGGCGATGCCCGCGATCCACGAGGAGCCGGCGGCGCCGACCGCGAGGGGCTCGAGCCAGAGGTCGCCGGCGCGGGTGGCGTGGGCGAGGATGGCGGCGGTGCCCGCGAGAGCGAGGGCGGCCCACGCGGCGCGGATGCGCTGACCCCGGAGGGCGACGCCCGCGACCGCGAGGGCGGCGAGGGCGGTGATGAGGGCGTCGGTCCAGGCGATGGCGGAAGGGCCGATGCCGGTGGCGGGGATGAACCGCTGCCAGGGGTCAAAGTCCCAGAGCGGGATGCGCTCGTGGGAGATGGTGGCGCGGGCGCAGGCGACGAGAACGAGGGCGATGGTGGCGCCCCGGTGGAGCCAGGCGGCGCGGCCGACGGTGCGGTTGTTCGCAGCGCTCTCAGGCATCGGCGGTCGCCCTCGCGGGTGATCGGTCGGTGTCGAGACGGCCGGTGGCAAGGCTGTCGGGTCGGGCGCCGGGGGGGGAGCTCTTCCACTCGAGGAGGGCGACGACGACGAGGATGAGGAGGGTCTGGGTCGCCACGAGGATGGCCTGCCAGGGCTCGAGCCTCCCGAGGATGATGCCCCCGATGCCGGTGACGGCGGTGAGGCCCCACAGGACGAGGACCGCGGCCCGCTTCGAAAGCCCCCGCTTGACGAGGCGGTGGGAGAGATGCTGGAGGTCGCCGACCATCGGGCTCTTGCCCTGCTTCAGGCGGATGAGGGTGACAGAGACGGTGTCATAGAGGGGGAGGGCGAGCACGAGGACGGGCATGAAGACCGCGTACCAGCCCCCGGCCAGGGGCTCGCCGGCGGGGGTTTCGCCTGCGTAGGTGGTGCGGACGGTGAGAAAGGCGAGAAGGAACCCGATGACGAGGGAGCCTCCGTCGCCCATGAAGATCCTCGCGGGCGGGCGGTTCCAGACGAGGAAGCCGGCGCAGGCGCCGATGAGGAGGGCGAGTGTGGCGGCGACGAACCACTGCTCGGCGATGATCGCGGCGGCGAGGAAGCAGAGACCGGCGACGACCGCGATGCCGGCGGAGGCGCCGTCCATGTTGTCGATCATGTTCATGGAGTTGGTGACGCCGAGCATCCAGAGGACGGTGATGATGACGGAGAGCCAGATGCCCCCGGCGTGGATGTCGAGGGCGGTGAGGAGCCGGGTTTCGGAGAAGACCGCGAAGAGGATGGCGGGGATGGCCATGACCGCGAGCTTGGGCCAGGGGCCCAGGGGGCTGCGGTCGTCGATGAGGCCCATGATGTGCAGCGCGGCGAGGGTCGCGAGGAGGGCGAGGGCGAGGCCGGTCTGGTCACGGGCGCCATCGAGGTGGACCTGGGCGGGGGCGAGAAAGCCCGGGAGTTCGGGGCCCGCCCAGATGAGGGCGAGCGCGGCGAGCATCGGGAGCGCGATGCCCAGGAAGAGGCCGATGCCTCCGGTGTTGGGGATGGGGCGGTGGGCTTCCTTGATCTGGCCCGGGGCGGGGGCGGAGTCCTGCAGATTGAACCTGGTGGAGACGTGGAGGACGAGGCGCGTCGCGAGGGCGGCGATGGCGAAGGCGGTGAGGGTGAGGAGGGCGAGCGCGGGGAGCATTGGGGGAGAGTTTAGGGGGAAGAGAGGGAGAGACGGAGAGATGAAGAGACGGAGAGACGAAGTGAGGAACGGGTCAGGCTTCGGGGGAGGGGGCGGGCTGGTTGGTGGCGTAGGTGGTGCTCGTGAGGCGGGCGGCGATTTTGGAGAGGGCGAGGAGGACGGACATGATCGAGACGGAGATGACCCACATCCACAGGACGCGGAGGGGCCAGGGGCCGAGGTGGTCGATGATGGTTTCGTTCTCCGGTGTGGCGGGGCCCGTGAAGAAGTAGGACCAGCCGGTCTGCCAGTTGACGACCGCGGTGACCGCGCCCGCGAGGGCGGAGAGCCCGGCGATGAAGACGAGGTCGCGCGTGCGGGGCCGGTAGCCCTGGACCCACCAGACATACAGCCCGCCGAGCAGGATGCCGGCGTGCTGGACCCAGAAGAACCAGTAGACGCCGTGGCGAAGGCCGTGGAGCAGGGTGGGCTGGATGAAGGCCTGGGTGGTGAGCCCGAGGCCCCAGAAGAAGACGATGGTGGCGAGCCAGCGGGCGTTGGTGATGAGGGCGAAGGGGACCATCCACGCGACGATGTCGCACATGTGCAGGGGCATGGACTCGGCCCAGGTGAACCGTTCGGGCTCGGCCCAGTAGATGAGCATGAGGGCCTGGGAGACGATCATCGCGCCGACGATGCCCCCCCGGATGGCGAGCTCGCGCGGGGTGCCCCGGAGCTTGCCCCCGAGGTAGACGAGCGTGAGGGCGATCGCGACAAACGCGATGGAGGAGAGCCAGTGATGGGGGGTGAAGGGGTGGAAGCCATCGGGCCAGGGGCGGGCGGCGGCTTCGGCGAGGACCGGGGCCATCACGCGGCGCCCCCGGTGTGCTGGTGCTCGCGGCGGAGCTGGCCGCAGGCGGCGGCGATGTCCCGGCCCCGGGAGGCGCGGATGTGGGTGTTGATGCCCCGTTCTCTCAGGATCTGCTGGAACTGGCGGACATCCTGCGATCGGGGGCGGAGGTAGGGGACGCCGGCGACTTCGTTGAAGCGGATGAGGTTGATGTTGGCGCGGAGTCGCTTGGCGACCCCGGCGAGTTCACGGGCGTGCTCGGGTCGGTCGTTGGTGTCGCGGAGGAGGGTGTACTCGAGGGTGATCTCGCGCCCGGTCTTGTCGAACCAGCGGTCGCAGGCGGCGAAGAGCTGGTCGATGGTGGTGAACTCGGCCCACGGGATGAGCTGGCGGCGGAGCTCGTCGTTGGGCGCGTGCAGGGAGAGGGCGAGGGTGACGGGGAGGTCGAGTTCCTCGGCGAGGCGCTCGATGGCGCGGTGCATGCCGACGGTGGAGATGGTGATCTTGCGGCTCGAGAGGCCCATGCCCCACTTGGCGGCGAGGGTGCGGACCGCGGTGGTAACGGCGTTGAAGTTGGCCAGGGGCTCGCCCATGCCCATGAACACGACGTTGGTGATGCGGCCGATGCCCGGGAGCTGGTTGAGGCGCCAGACCTGCTCGACGATGCGTCCTGCGGAGAGGTTCCCGCCGAGCCCGTCGAGTCCGGAGGCGCAGAAGCGGCAGCCTACGGGGCAGCCGACTTGGCTCGAGATGCAGGCGGTGCGGCGCTTGGGCTTGCCGTCGTCGCGCTCATCGAGGGAGGGGATCATGACGCACTCGGTGCGCTTGACCGCGTGGGGGTCGGGCCTGGCGCCCAGGATGGGGAGGGAGGAGGAGGGGGAGGGGGGGGCGGGCTGGGAGGTCGCCTTGGTGTCGTTGGGCCACTCGATGAGGAGCTTGCGGGTGCCATCGGAGGCCTCGGAGCGGGTGACCTCGGGGCCGGAGAGGAAGGTCATTTTGTCCGCGAGGAGGTCGCGTTCCCGGGCGGCGAGGTTGGTCATCTGCTGGGGGTCGATGACGCCCCGCTTGTAGACCCATTCGAGGGCCTGGCGGGCCCGGAAGGCGGGGGAACCGTTCTCTGCGAACCACTCGCCCAGGGAGTCGGGGGTGAAGGCGAAGATGTGGGGGGAGGGGTGTTGCACTGGGGGAGGGTAGGGGGTGGGTGGGGATCGGGGGCCGGCCATGAGCCAGCGGGGGGATCCAGGCGAGTTCGGGCGGTTTCGGCGGGATGAGCGTTGGAGAGGATGGAGGCGCTGCGCTTGGGTAGCCCCTCTCCTGTCGCTGCGCGACATCCTCTCCCCAAAGGGGCGAGGAAGGGGAGTCGGTACGCTTCGGCTCGGTTGGTGGTCAGGCTTTGGCGCGCTTCTCGAAGAACTTCCTGGCGGGGGCGGGGAAGAGCATGTAGAGGAGCTGGTCGCGGGGGCCACGGATGTAGTCGCCGACTTCTGCGGTGATGGCACTGAGGTCGGGCTCCTGAGCGTAGTCGCCCGGGCGCTTGTCGTAGGTCTGCCCGTCGGGGGCGCACTTGGCGAGCACGTCGGGGTCGGGGGCACCCGGGAGGCGCCCGTACTTGCCCAGCATGACATTGCGGAACTCGTTGGAGATCATCTTGTAGCGCTCGCCCGTGATAACATTCATCGCGGCCTGGGAGCCGACGATCTGGCTGGTGGGGGTGACGAGGGGGATGTAGCCGGCCTCGGCGCGGACGCGGGGGATCTCCTCGAGGATCTTGGGCATCTCGTCGAGCTTGCCCTGCTCCTTGAGCTGGTTGTGCAGGTTGGAGATCATGCCGCCCGGGACCTGGGCGTCGAGCTGGGAGCGGTCGACGGGGGCGAAGCCCTGCGGGACGAGGATCTGGTCCTCGACGATCGCGATGGCCTGGCTGATCTTGTCCCGGTCGCGGGAGGCGACAAGTTCGAGGACGCGGTCGATCTTCTTCCTTGTTTCCGCGTCGGGTGCCTCGGGCCAGGGGTTGCCGAAGTGCTCCGGGTCCTTGTCGATGTCGGCGAGTTCCTGGCGGATGGTCTTGAGGCGGGCGTGGATCTCGTTTCTGTGCCTCAGGTCGAGGTTGTGGTCGTACCCCGCGGCTTTGGCGAACCAGGTGAGCAGTTCGACGCTGGGCTGGCTGGTGGCGTTGGCCATGGGGCCATGGGCGGTGTCGAGCATGTCGACGCCGGCGAGCATGCCGGCGATGTAGGCAGTCGTGGCGAGGCCGTTGGTGCCATGGGAGTGGAGGGTGAGTTCAATGTCGTCCCGGCCCATCTTCTTGAACTGGGCGCGGAGGGCGTCGACGAGCTCGAAGCAGTCGGCGGGGTGGAGGAGGCCGGCCATGTCCTTGATCGCGACGGAGTCGGCGCCGTTGTCGACCGCGGTGGCGGCGAAGCGGACGAAGTAGTCGGGGTCGTGGACTGGGCTGGTGGTGTAGCTGAGGGCGGCCTCGGCGTGCCCGTCGAAGGTCTTGACGCTCATGATGGCGGTCTGCAGGTTCCGCGGGTCGTTCAGGGCGTCGAAGATGCGGACGCGGTCGTTTCCGGAGCGGACCGCTTCCTTCATGAAGCTGAAGACGATGGCGTCTGCGTAGGGGGTGTATCCGAACAGGTTCTGTCCCCGGCAGAGGGAGCGGATCTGGGCGCCCTGGCCGACGGGGCCGAGTTCCTTGCGGAAGGCGTCGAGGCGTTCGAAGGGGTCGTCGCCGGTGAACCGCAGGCAGGCGTCGAGGGTCGCCCCGCCCCAGAGCTCGATATTTGAGTAGCCGGTCTGTTTAATGAGCGGGAGGACGCGCATGCACTGCTCGGTGGACATGCGTGTCGCGAGGAGGGACTGGTGTCCGTCGCGGAGGGAGGTGTCGACGAAGCGGATGGAGGGCATGGGAGGTCTCCTGCGTGGGTCCTTTGCGAATGGTAGGGGGGCGGCGCGGGTTCTCACTCCGGGGCTGCGTCGGTTTGCAGTCGATCGGCAACGAGGTCGGAGTAGCTCCCGCTGATGGCTTCCCCCATGGTGGGGCCCAGGGCGGCGCGGAGCTCGGCAAGGACCTCGTGGCAGCGGGCGACGTTCTGCGTCTTGGTGACGAGGGCCTCGAACTCGATGAAGCGGCCCAGGTCGTCGACCTCGTCGAGGTGGATGCGGACGCCGCCCTTCATGAAGATCTCCCGCGTCTTGGCGACACGGAGCCAGATGGGGAGGGGGAGCGTGCCGAAGCGCTCCGCGGCCTGCTCCTCGGTGTAGATGGAGAACTTGCTGAGCTTGGGCTGGGCGCGGTCGTGGCGTTCGTAGTGGATGATCTCGACGGGCTCGTCGGCGCCGTCGAAGGTGGTCTCGCGCTTCTTCAGGCGACCGGAGTGGATGCGGAAGTAGGTGTCGATCTGACGGACGGTGCCGACGGGGGCGGCCCCGAGGCGTCGGAGGGCGGCGCGGGCGACGTCGGGGTCGCGGAGTTCGGCTTTGTACTCGAGGTTCTGCACGGGTCGCCTCCTGCGGGTGCCGGTCAGGTTAGCGGGATCGGGCGTCCTGCAGCGCGGCCCGGAGCCGGCTCTCGTCCCAGACCTCGATGTCGAGGGTGCGGGCCTTGTCGAGCTTGGAGCCGGCGGATTCCCCGGCGATGACGAGGTCGGTGTTTTTGCTCACGGAGCCGGTGACCTTGGCGCCGAGGTCTTCGAGGATGGCCTGGAGTTCTTTGCGCTCGTAGTGCTCGAGGGAGCCGGTGAGGACGATGGTCTTGCCGGAGAAGGGGGTGTCCGGGGTGTCGCGCTCGCCGGGCGGGGTGTAGTCGTGGCTGGTGAGGTCGACGCCGACCCGGGCGAGTTCGGCGAAGGTGTGCCTGGCGGCGGCGGAGTGGAGATAGGCGTGGACCACGGGGGCGGTGGTGGCGCCGAGGCCGGTTTCGGGGCGCACCTTGGGGTCGGGGTCGTAGCCGAGTTCGGTGGCCTCGGACTTCGAGAGGGTCTTGGGGCGGAGGTGGCGTTCGTCGGAGTCGATGAGGGCCTCGAGACCCGGGAAGAGGCGGGCGAGGGCCTTGGCGGTGGCGGTGCCGACGTGGCGGATGCCCAGGCCCGAGAGGACGCGGGCGAGGCCACGGGATTTGGCTTCTTCGATGCCCTTCAGGAGGTTGTCGACCTTCTTCTGGCCCATGCGGTCGAGGGCGAGGAGGGCGTCCTGGTGCTCGTGGAGGCGGAAGATGTCGGCGAAGCCGGTGAGGGGGATGGGGTGGTCTGTGTCCTTGGTCGCGAGGATCTGGTCGATGGTCTGCTCGCCCAGGCCATCGATGTCCATCTGGCCCCGGGCGGCGAACCAGATGAGTTTCTCGCGGAGTTGCGCGGGGCACTCGGGGTTGACGCATCGCCGGGCGGTTTCGAGGGCGGGGTCGGTCCGGGCTTCCGGGGGCTCGATCTCGATGGGGCCCTCGCAGACGGGGCAGCGGTGGGGGGGCGTGATCTTCTTTGCGTCCTTCGGGCGCTCGGCGGTGATGACCTCGGCGACATAGGGGATGATCTCGCCGGCCTTCTCGACGCCCACGGTGTCGCCGATGCGGATGTCTTTCTGGCGGACGAGGCCGTAGTTGTGCAGGGAGGCGTGCTGGACGGTGGTCCCCGCGATCAGGACGGGCTCCATGATGGCGCGGGGGGTGATCTTGCCGGTCTTGCCGACCTGGTGCTCGACCTCAAGGAGCCTGGTCTGCTTGCGCTCCGCGGCGAACTTGAAGGCGACGATCCAGCGGGGGCTCTTGGAGGTCGTGCCCAGGGCGGCTTGCTGGTCGAAGTCGTCGACGCGGACGATCACGCCGTCGGTGTCGTAGCCCAGGGTGCTGCGGGCACGGTCGAAGCCGTCGATGATCGTGAGGATGGCTTCGAGGGAGTCGGCGGTGTGTATGTGGTCGCTGGCGGGGAGTCCGAGGTCGCGGATGTTCTTGATGAAGGCGGAGTAGGTATCGGCGAAGCCCTCGGTGACTTCGCCCCGCCCATGGACGAGGAAGCGGAGGCGGCGCTCCGCGATGGCGCGCGGATCGAGCTGCTTGATGGTGCCGGCGCAGGCGTTGCGCGGGTTCATGAAGGGCTCGTCGCCCCGGGCTTCACGCTCCGCGTTGATGCGCTCGAACTCGGCGCGGGGGATGAAGACCTCGCCCCGGACTTCGAGGACGGGCGGGGGGTTGCCTTCGAGTTTGAGGGGGATCTCGCGGATCGTGCGGGCGGCGTGGGAGACATCGTCGCCCTTCTCGCC
>DAIQNV010000031.1:0-30184 GCA_036788215.1 Phycisphaerales bacterium
GTCGAGGACGACGCCGACGAGGCGGGTGGAGGGGCGTGCGTGCTCGTCGAAGTTGCTTCCTTTCCAGATGGCTTTGACGGTGGCGCGGATGTCGCGGCCCGGGAACTTGAAGGAGTCGTCGGTGGGCTTGGCATTGAGGCGCTGGAGCTGGGCGATGGCCTCGGTGTCGAGGGCGAGGCCGGAGGCGGCGCCGGTTTTGGCTCCGGCGCGGGAGCGTTCCTTCTGGGCTTCCATTTCGCGTTCGAAGCCTTCGAGGTCGACCGCGAGGCCC
This sequence comes from Phycisphaerales bacterium, assembly GCA_036788215.1. Classification (GTDB taxonomy): domain Bacteria; phylum Planctomycetota; class Phycisphaerae; order Phycisphaerales; family UBA1924; genus DAIQNV01. Next base: position 272 of record DAIQNV010000031.1, read on the forward strand.
CGCTCCTGGGCCATGAGCTGGGTGAGGTCGATGGGGAAGCCATAGGTGTCGTAGAGCTGGAAGGCGTCGGCGCCGGAGATGACAGGCTTATCGACTAGCCAAGCCTCCAACGCAGCACTGTTGCACGGCCCGGAGTACACGACCTCATGCACGCCGGGTTGTGGTGCGCGACGAATCTCCAGCGTCTCGCCGTTCAGCAACGCGACGGGATGCTGCGCGGCGGGAACCTTGTTCGCGCGTACAGGAATCCGCTGAATAGCATGATCAGCGAATTGCTCAGATAGGCGGATTCCCTTGTCCAATGTGCGGCCGAAGCTGGCTTCCTCGTCGGCGACGATGTCGATGATCTGCTGGGTGTTGCGGCGGAGTTCGGGGAAGGCCTCGCCCATGGTGTCGGCGACGACGGGGACGAGCTTCGCGACCAGCCCCTGTTCGGCGCTGAGGTTCTGGCGCGCGTAGCGGACGGCGCGGCGCAGGATGCGGCGGAGGACGTAGCCCCGGCCCTCGTTGCCCGGGACGGCGCCGTCGGCGAGGGCGAAGGTGAGCGTGCGGGCGTGGTCGGCGAGGACGCGGTAGGCGGTGTCGATGTTGCCCTCGTCCTGGGCGCCGAACTTGCCGCTGTACTTCCGGGCACCGGTAAGTTTGTGGATCGCGTCGAAGTAGGGGCTGAAGAGGTCGGTGTCGTAGTTGGAGCGGACGTTGTTCAGGACAGAGACGAGGCGCTCGAGGCCCATGCCGGTGTCGACGTGCTTGTCGGGCAGGGGGCGGAGGGAGCTGTCGGCCTGGCGGTCGAACTGGATGAAGACGAGGTTCCAGATCTCGAGGACATCGGGGTCGTCCTGGTTGACCAGGTGGGCGGCTTCGCGCCCGCCGATGCGGTCGAAGTGGATCTCGGAGCAGGGGCCGCAGGGGCCGGTGTCGCCCATCTCCCAGAAGTTGTCCTTGGCGTTGCCCGGGAGGACGCGGTTCTCCGGGAGGTAGCGGCGCCAGAGGTCGCGGGCCTCGAGGTCGGCGGGCTGGTTGGAGGTGGGGTCGCCCTCGAAGTAGGTGGCGTAGAGGCGATCGGCGGGGAGCTTGCAGACCTCGGTCAGGAACTGCCAGGCCCAGTCGATGGCGTCCTTCTTGAAGTAGTCGCCGAAGGACCAGTTGCCCAGCATCTCGAAGAAGGTGTGGTGGTAGCTGTCGCGGCCTACGTCCTCGAGGTCGTTGTGCTTACCCCCGGCGCGGATGCACTTCTGGCTGTTGACGGCCCGCTTGAGCCCATGGAGGGCGGAGCCCGGGGCGGCGGACCCCTGAAAGAGGGGTTTGAATTGATTCATGCCCGCATTGGCGAAGAGCAAGGTAGGGTCATCATGGGGGACGACCGGCGACGAGGGGACATGCGTGTGTTGACGGTCCCGAAAGAAGTCGATGAAGGAGGCGCGGATCTCGTTGGCGGTCGGCATGGTCGGGTGTCCGGTGGGTGGTCTGAGGGGCGGGGGATGGTAGCGGGGCTGTGCAAATGGCCACATTTTGAAATCGCCAGAGGGCCAAAGGGCTGGCGGGTTTGAACGGAAGGGGCTGGCTTTGGTTCGGCACTACGACCTCTGCGTGATCGGGAGCGGGCCGGCGGGACAGAAAGCGGCGGTGCAGGCGTCGAAGCTCGGGAAGAGCGTCTGCGTGGTGGAGCGTCGCGAGGTCGTGGGGGGGGTGACGGTCAACACGGGGACGATCCCGAGCAAGGCGCTGCGTGAGGCGATCCTGACCCACCCGTTGGCGGGGAGCCCGCTTCCGGTGGGGGGCGACTTCGCGGCGGCGCGGAACGCGAGCTTTGGCAGCCTGCTGAGCGCGGTCGACCGGGTGATGCAGCTCGAGGTGGCGACGATCGAGCGGCACTTCCGGGGGAACGGGATCGAGGTGGTGCACGGTCGGGCGAGCTTTCGCGACCAGCACCAGGTGGAGGTGATCAGCGCCGAGAGCACGCGGATCGTGACCGCGGATCATTTCCTGGTCGCGGTGGGCACCATGCCCGCGAGGCCCAATGGGATCCCCTTCGACGGGGAGAACGTCGTGACGAGCGACGAGCTCCTGAAGCTCGATCGCCTGCCCCGGTCGCTGATCGTGGTGGGGGGCGGGGTGATCGGGACGGAGTACGCCTCGATGCTGGCGGCGCTGGGGGTGAAGGTCACGCTGGTCGAGGCGCGGGACAAGGTGCTGGGGTTTGTCGACCAGGAGCTGATCGAGGCCCTGCAGTACCACCTGCGCCGGGCGGGCGTGACGCTGCGGCTCGGGGAGAAGGTCGAGAAGATCGAGATCGAGGACGCGTGCCGTGAGCAGCGGACCGCGGATGGGAAGCTGGTGAAGGCGACACTGGCAAGCGGGAAGCAGATCAAGGCGGACTGCCTCTTGTACAGCATCGGTCGCCAGGGCGCGACGGACGGGCTGGCGCTCGACCTCGCGGGTCTGGAGGCGGACAGCCGGGGCCGGCTGATGGTGGACGAGCAGTTCCGTACCGCGGTGCCCCATATCTCCGCGGCGGGCGACGTGATCGGGTTCCCGGCGCTGGCGTCGACGAGCATGGAGCAGGGTCGCGTCGCGGCCTGCCATATGTTCGGCCACGCGGCGACGAATGTGCCCGAGCAGCTTCCCTTCGGGATCTACGCGATCCCGGAGATCTCGATGGTGGGGTTCACCGAGGAGCAATTGAGCGAGAAGGGGATCCCCTTCGAGTCGGGCGTCGCCCGCTACGAGGAGATCGCCCGGGGGCAGCTCCTGGGGGATGACGTGGGGATGCTCAAGCTCCTGATCCACCAGGAGACGCGCGAGGTGCTGGGGGTGCACGCGATCGGGACCGGCGCAACCGAGCTGATCCACCTGGGCCAGGCGGTGATGAGCCTCGGTGGGAAAGCGGAGTATTTCGTCAACACTGTTTTCAACTACCCGACGCTGGCGGAGTGCTACAAGGTCGCGGCCCTGAACGGGCTGAACAAGCTGGCGTGTGTTTGAGTGTGGGATCGGGGACCGGGGATCGGCCATCGGGGGCTCGTGGTCCGCGTGCGTTCCAGCCCGCTCGCTGACGCTCGGGGCTCCATGGTGCGCCGCTTCCGACTCGCGCCGTCAGACCTTGAAGCGGGAGACGGTGGTGAGCAGCTGCTCTGCACGGCTTGAGAGCTGGCTCGCTGCTGCGGCGGACTGCTCGGTCTGTGCCGTCCCGCTCTGGATGAGCAGGTTGATCGAAGTCACCGTGTCCGCGATCTCCCCGCTTGCCGCGGCCTGCTGCTGCACGGATGCGCTGATGGACCCGATGCGGGTGCGGACCTCGGCCGCGGCGGCGTTGATCTGCGAGAGGGCGGTGCCCGCCGACTCGGCCCGGGAGACGCCCTCCGCGACCGCGTCGACGCCCCGGTCCATGGTGTCGACCGCGTTGCGGGTGTCGGCCTGGATGGCGAGGATGGACTGGGCGACCTCCTGGGTCGCCTTGGTCGTGCGTTCCGCCAGCTTGCGGACCTCGTCCGCGACGACCGCGAAGCCGCGTCCGTGCTCGCCGGCGCGGGCGGCCTCGATGGCGGCGTTCAGCGCGAGCAGGTTCGTCTGGTCGGCGATCTCGCGGATCACGTCCATGACCTGCCCGACGGTGTCGGCCCGCTCCCCGAGCGTGTTGATCGCGGCGGAGGCCGACCGCATGAGGTCGTCGATGCTGCGGATCGCGGTGACGGTCTCCGCGACGACCCGCTCGCCATCGCTGGCGGACTCGCCGGCCCGGTTGGCGACGCCGGCGGTATCGGTCGCCTGGCCCGCGATGTCCTCGACCGAGGCCTGCATCTGGGTGACCGCGCCCGACGCCCGCTCGGTCGAGGCGGACTGCTCGCGGGCGCTCATGTTCAACTGGTCGGCGGAGGCGCTGATCTCGGACGCGGCGCTCGCCACCTCGTTCACTGCGGAGTTGACCTCGCTGAGCGTGGCGCGGAGCGTCCTGGCGAAGTCGTTGAAGTCGTCGGCGAAGTGGCCCAGTTCGTCGTTCGCCTCGTAGTCGACCTGCTGCGTGAGGTCGCCCGCGGCGACCTTGCGGAAGGTCGCGACGATCAGCGAGAGGGGGCGCGTGACGGAACGCACGATGATGAACCCGAGGATCGCTGCGACCGCGAGGCCCGCGGCGGCGATCGCCTGGATCAGGCCCTGCGTCATCGATGCGGTCGCGGCAGCGGCCTCCTGGTCGGCGGCGGCGCGGTTCTGCAGGTGCTCGGTCAGCCGGTCGATGGGATCGCGCGACGCCTCGAACTGCTGGGCGGCCAGGCCCAGCGAGAGTTCGAACGCCCCGGCCCGGTCGTCGGGGTCGGCCGAACGGCACAAGGCTTGCACGCGTGCTGCGGTTTCGAGCCAGCGGGCCCGGTTCGCCTCGTACTCCTCGACGAGGGTGATCGAAGGCTCGTCGAGCCCGAGGTCCTTGAACTTCTGCCATCGTGTCGCGGACTGCTCGGCGTTCTCCTGGAAGGTGTCGAGTTGCTCCTGGAACTCGGGGCCAGCGGGGTCAAGGAACACGAGCGTCCGCTCCGCGACGAGCATCTGCTGCAGGTCCCGGTCGGCTTCGAGGAGGAGGTTGAGGGCGGCGAGATCCTGTTCGTAGGCGTAGTTGATGTCCTCGACGAGGTGCCGGGTCCCGAGGATGCCCGAGACGCCCACAGCGACGAGGGCCAACGAAAGCGATCCGAAGCCGGAAGCGAGCTTCACGCGGACGGGCAGGTCTCGGAACTTCATCGCGCACAGCCTCCTGTTCCCCGTGTGTTTCGGGGAGCGTCTTGGCATCGGGCGTTCGGGGAGGGGTCAGTGACCAGAAGGGATCGGGCTTGCGTCGAGGCGGCGCGTTTGTTCCTCGGTACCCCATGAGTTTGGGTGGAATGGCCACTCGATCATGGGTCAGTCGGCGCAGTTCGGCGGGTTCGAGCTCCGGGGCTCCGGGGCGGGCATTGGGTACAGTCCTTGTCATGGCGAAGAAAGCGACCGCGAAAGCCCGGGGCAAGGCCTTGGGCCCCAAGGCTGAGGTGTACGACATCGCGGAGGAGGGCGAGCCCCCCTTGCCTGCGCCGATCCCGCTCTCCGGGGTCTATGGCCAGGATCGGGCGGTGCGCCAGCTGCGCATCGCGGTGTCATCGGGGCGGGTCCACCACGCCTGGATCTTCCATGGGCCCAAGGGTGTCGGGAAGTTCACCTGCGCGCTCGCGTTCGCTGCGGTGCTGCTCGACCCCACCAGCGAGGCCGGGCTGACCGGCGAGATCGAGCCGGATCCCGCGAGCCCGGTGCAGGAGATGCTGCGCGAGGGCCGGCACACGGACCTGCACGTGATCCGGAAGGAGTTGTCGCGGTACAGCGATGACGCTGATGTCCGCAAGTCCAAGATGATGAGCATCGCCAAGGAAGTCGTGGAGACGCGCCTGCTCAAGCCGGCGTACCTCGCGCCCGCGTACAGCGGGAGCGTCGGCGCCCGGGCCCGCAAGGTCTTCATCGTCGACGAGGCGCACATGCTCGACGCCCGGGGCGCGCCGACCGTGCAGAACTCGATCCTGAAGACCCTGGAAGAGCCGCCTGAGGGCACGGTGATCATCCTCGTGACCGACTCCGAGGAAAGGCTGCTGCCCACGATCCGGAGCCGCTGCCAGCGGATCGCCTTCACCGGGCTCGAGGACGACGCGATGCGGGCCTGGATCGGGCAGTGGGTCAAGGGGGGGGGCGAGGTCGGGCGGAACGATGTCGACTGGCTGATGGCCTACGCGGAGGGGTCGCCCGGGCGGTTTGCGCAGGGAGCAGCGGCGGGACTGGCGGACTGGGAGCGGACGCTCGAGCCGATGCTCCGCCTGGCGGACGGGGGCCAGCTGAGCGGGGACCTCGGGCGGACGATGGCGAAGCTTGCGTCGGACTACGCGGACGAGATCGTCGCGGAGGACAAGCGCCGGAGCAAGGAGGCGGCGAACCGCGAAGCGGCGGGCCTGGTCTTCAGCGTGCTGGCGACCCGGGCCCGGTCCCGCCTGGTGCAGCCCGACCCGGAGCCGGCGCTGCGGACGATCGCTGCGATCGGGGAAGCGGAGCACAGGCTCGCGGCGAACCTGTCGCTGCCGGTGGTGTTCGACTGGCTGGCGGCGATGCTGAGCGCGGGCGGGCCTGTCCGCATGCGGACCGGCTGAGCGGGCCTCAGGCCTGGATACTGAAGGGGGCGCGGGCCGCGGGGTCGGCCTGCCGGGCCGGCTGCGGGGTGATCTTCCCGGCGACCAGCGCGTTGGCCGACTTCGCGGGGGCATGTGCCGGGGCGGTGCCGCCCAGGGCGGGGTTGGTCAGGCGTTCCTTGCGGAGCTTCTCGCAGGCGAGCTGCCAGGTCTCGCGCTCGAAGTCGAGCAATTCGATGACCTTGTCGAGCTTGGCGAGGTCCCGCTCGAAGCTGCAGTCGACGAGCTGCTGGTAGAGGAAGGCGTACAGGGCCCGGATCTGCTCGGCGAGCTGGGGGGCCTCGTCGGACTTGGCGCTGGTCATCAGCTCGAGGACGATGTCCCGGCACTGGGAGAAGCCCGAGTAGGACAGTTCGTAGTTCTTTGTTTCCAGCCCCTTGCGCGCCATGTACGCGAACTTGATCGAGCCCTCGATCAGCATGAGCCTCAGTTCCTCGGGCTTGGCGCCCAGGACCTTGGTGCGGAGGTAGGCGTTCGCGGTGGCGGTGGCATTGGCGTCGGTCATCGCGCCGGAGAGATCGGCCGGAAGTTTGGGCGTCTTGATCGATCCATCGCCCTCGGGGCTCGATGGAGGCGCAGTCCCGGTGTTGACCCCGGCGCCCGCGGACGGGTCCGCGGACCGCGGGTTCTGATCGTTGGTGCTGGCGGGTCCGTCCGGGGTCATCCGCGCAGGCCGATGCTGGCGAGGGCGTTCTGCTGGCCCTGGAGCTGGGCCAGGGCCTGCTCCATCGCGACGAACTGGGCCTGCAGGCGGGCCCGCTCGCGTTCCAGCCCCGCGGTGAGGCTCTCGATGCGGTCCTGCTGGCTCTGGATCTGGTTGTCGATCGCGCGGTTGCGCCGGGTCAGGACGCCATCGATCGAGTCGATGTAGAGGTCGGCGAGCTGCTCGAGCTGGGGGATGACGCCCAGCTCGGTGAAGCGGCTGCGGGCCGAGCGGTCGGTGACGGTGATTCCGTTGCCGAAGTCGGTGGTGTTGCTGCCCGGATCGATGGTGCGCCGGGTGAAGAGCTCCTCGACCGCCTCGGGGTCGTCTGCGAGGGCCTGGCGGAAGCGTTCCTTGTTGAACTGGAGCTTGCCCTCGCCCCCGATGGTGACGCCGACCTCCGCGAGGCGGGAGAACTGGTCGTTGAACCCGAAGTTGGTCCCGTTCGCGGCGTTGAACAGCGCCGCCTGAAGCCCGATGGTGGTCGTGTCGCCCAGGAGGGCCCCGCGTTCGCCGGTGTCCTCGACGAACCGGGTCTGGGTCTTGATGCGGTCGAGGACGGTGTTGTAGGCGGCGACGAGCTGGTCGACCTGCGACTCGACGCGGCTCGTGTCGTTGGCGATCGTGACGGTGACCGGGTCTTCGGAGGTTGCGAGCAGGTCGATGTTGACGCCCTGGATGACGTCGTCGAGGGCGTTGGTCGTGCTGGAGATCAGGACCGCCTTGGCGGGGTCGGAGGAGCCGAAGAAGACGCGGGCGTCGGTGCCGGTGCTCAGGACCTCGGGATCGAGGTCGAATCCGTTGGTGTCGAGGACGAAGCGCCCGGCGGAGCCGGAGTTGTTCGCGACGATGGACAGTCGGAAGGGGGCGGAGGCGGAGCCGTCGTTGATGATCGAGACGCGGACGCCGGCGCCGGCGCTGTTGAGCTTGGTGACCGCGTCGTCGAGAGTGTCGGTGGGGTCGAACTCAACGGTTTTCTCGAGGGAGCCGTCGATGAAGTTGTTGGAGGCGTTGTCCTCCGCTTCGCCCGAGATGCCGAGGCGGGAGGCGACGGTGCCCGAGGTGTCGCGGATCTCGATGGCGGTCGCGCCGTTGCCCGTGCCGGAGACGAGGAGGCCGTCGCCGTTGTCGTTGATGCGGGCGTTGACGCCGACGTTGGTGTTGTTGATCTTGCGGATGATGTCGCGGAGCGAGACGTCGTTTTCGTCGATGGTGACGGTGGCCGATTCGCCGTTCTTCCCGGTGATGCGGAACGCGCCGACGCCGATGCCGCTTCCCCCGTTGAGATCGTCGAGGAGCGTGCCCTCGGAGATGTAGCGCATCTGGAGGGAAGCGCCGCCGACGCTGGTCTGCGCGACGCCGGCTGCGCCGGTGGAGAGCCCGAGCGCCGCGGCGGTATCGGCCCCGTTGGTGCCGGTGATGATGAGGTTCTGCGTGCCGTTGGATTTGTCATTGAAGATCAGGCCGGTGCCGGCGTCGTTGAGGGTGACTGAAAACTTGTTGGAGTTGAACGTGCCGAGCTGGTTGATGGTGTCCATCAGGCTCGAGACGGTGGAGGTCGAGGGCAGGTTGAGGTTGACCGTGGTGCCGTCGCGGAGCGTGATGTTGAGCCGCCCGTCGCCGGGGATGCCGGTGCCGTTGTTGCCGCCCCCCAGGTTCTTGAGGAGCACGGTGTTCATCCCGGCGAAGACCGCGGCGCCGTTGGTCGTGCCCGCGCCCGACGCGCTGAGGCCCGCGAGCCCGAGGTCTCGGGCGGTCGTGCCCTGGTTGGGGGCGCCGGCGTTGCGCTCGCGGACGTTGATGGAGAGGGCGGGGTCGTTGATCTCGAGGCTGATGCCGTTGGTGGTGCTGTTGATCGAGGCCTCGATGTCGAACCCGGTTCCCCCGTTCGCTGCCGCGAGCGCCTCGTTGATCCGCGTGACCACGTCGCCGATGGTGCCGGCCCGGGCCTCGGTCTCGTTGCCCTCCGCGTCGAACTTCGGCCCGATGTTGACGAAGACGGACCGGGGGCCCGAGCCGTCATTGACCTCGATGACGAAGTCGAATCGGTTGGTGCCGATGGTGCCGGAGACGTCGACGCCGTTCCCGTCGTTCAGTGATCCGAGGGCGGTCTTCTCGCCCAGCGCGTAAACGGTCGCCCCGGTCACGCCCGATCCGTTGACCGTCGCGTTGGAATTGGCCCCGGTCGTCAGGAGCCCGAGGCTCTCGGCGGTCGTCCCGCTCCCGACATTCGTGACGCTGGTGGCCCGGTCGACGATCAGCCGTCCCCCGGAGACCCGGGCGTTGACGTCGAGCCCCGCCCCGTTGATCGCTTCCAGGACCTCGCTGACCGTCGCGACCTTCGAGAGGTCGATCGTCGCGCTGTCCGTCCCGTCGTTGATCAGGATCCGGCCCCGCTTGATGCCCTGCCCGTTGTTCAGGTCGGCGAGCTCCGTGTCGCGGGTGATCTTCGCCGCCTCGGGCTCGAAGGTGAACGAGGTCGCGCCGAAGGCCGAGGTGTTCCGGTCCTGAAATCCGCGCGTCAGCAACTGCTGGTTCGTCACCAGGCGGTCGACCAGGAGCGAGTAGGTGCCGGGCTGGGCCTGGTTCGTCGCCGACGCGGTCAGCACGTCGGTGTCGCTTGAGTTCGCCCGCTTCGCGTCGAAGACGCTCTGCGTGCGGAAGGCCGATGCTGCGGTCCGCAGGGCGGACATCCGGGAATTGATGTCGAGGTAGGCCGCCTGCTGCGTCTGCAGCTGGACGAGCCTCTGGGTCGCGAGCGTGCGCGGCCTGGCCGCGATCTGGATCAGCGAGTTGATGAGGCCCTCGGTGTCGATCCCGCTGATCAGGCCTGTGCTGGAGATACCGCCCATGGGATCTGGCTCCTCGCGGGAACTGCCTTCGCGCGTCCGCTGGCTCTCAGGATCGGCCTCCCGGCGGCGGGGGCTGTAATCCGGGCCTGTCCGGGCGCATTCCGTATGGAATCGGTCGGCCGGGCCTGGCCATCTGAGCCCGATCCGCGGGAAAGCGAGTTGGGCCACCTGATCAGGGTGCGAACACCGCCCCGGAACCGGCCCAGACCCCCGCCCCGGGCGCGAACGCGCCGGACGAAGCTACCGTACCGGTCGGCAGTAGCCGACACTCTGACGCCCGCGAGGAACCTGACGCTGTGAGTGCCCCCGCAAAAACCCCTGCTGTTGAATCACCGGGCGTGGTGCCCCCGCCCATGCCCTCGGGTCTCCGGATCGCGCTGCTCGGCGCGTCGGGCGTGCAGGTGCTGCTGTTCCTTTGGGCGATCTATGCCTCGACTATCGGCGTCGGGGCGCTTGTCTGGGGTGGGCTGGGCTTTGGGCTGATCGGGATTATTTGCGCCCTGTTCGGTGTAATGCTCGGGTTGGGCTGGTTCGCCCGCGGGCCCGCGATGGGCGCTCTCTGCGTCGCGGGCGCGACGCTGACCTGTGGCGTCCTGGGGTGGCTTGATCTGCGGTCCAACCTGAACTCTGTTCCGGCACTCGCCGGGCTTGTCCGCCCCTGGCTGCTGGGAGTGGCGTTCGCCGCTCTGGCGCAGGGCGGCGTCGCTGCGTTCGCGGTGCTGCTGCGTCGGGCGCTCTCGTGGAAGTACCTGGTCTTTGGTGCCGTGATCCTCGGTCTGTGCGCCGGCATGCTCGCCCTGGTTCGCGGGCCGGGCTCGGGCCTGCTCACCGCGTGGGAGGGCGGGGGCGAGGCGCTCCGCGTGACGATCCTGCTGGCGCTGTCGTTTGTCGCGCTGGCGATGCTCTCCGCGGGGGGGCACCTTGTGATCCGCGCGTTCGAGGTCACCCGCGAAGGGCCGACCCCCACCGATGGCCCGAGCGATGGCCAATCCGGCGCTCGGGCTAAGCCCTCCGCCCCGTCGAAGCCCGCGACCGCGTGATCCCCTCCTGAAATCGGGCGGCGCACCTACCGTCTAAGCCGGATCGGCGTGAGCCCCGGGCTCCGGCGGATACACCCATGGACATGATTCTCACGACATTCCTGGTGCTGATGGGCATCGCGTTCGGCGTGGTGTCGACGGTGCTGATCGTGCGGCTTTTCGGCTCGAAGGCGCCCGAGAAGACCGAGATCCGCACCGTCGCGGAGCGGGTGCGGGCGGTGGGCAAGTTCGTCGGGCTGGAGGTGCACGCCAAGGAGATCGCGACCGCGAAGAAGGGCTGGAACTGGATGCCCCCCGCGATCCTCTCCCAGGCTCGGCTCGCGATGATCTTCGAGTTCGAGAAGCAGTACGCGGTCGATCTCGCGGGCGTGAAGGCCCGCGATGTCGAGATCCTGGGCGAGGGGCGCTACCGCGTCACGCTCCCGAAGATCCGGGGCACGCTGAGGCTGGTTTCGCTCGAGCCCTACGACATCCAGGACGGGCGCGTGCTCGGGCTGCTCGATGTCATCCAGATGAATGCGGAACGGCAGAGCGCCCTGATGGCGGAGGCCCAAGTGCAGGCGTCGGGCCTCTTCGAGCGCAACGAGGCCCGCTACATGGCCCAGGCGGCCGAAGCGATCGAGACGCATTTGAAGGCGCTGCTCTCGCTGTTCGAGGTCGAACTCGAGATCGAATGGGCGGGGGGCAGCCCGGTCTCGCCCGACGCGGAGCCCGCGAAGCTGGAACCCGCGACGGTCTGACCGCTCGCTAGAGGTGGAACTCGAGCTCGACCTCGTGGCGGATCGGGATCCCGTCGAGCCCGATGTCGGGCATCTCGGGCTTGAGCTTCCGCGCCTCGGTGATGGCGTTTTTGTGCAGCTCACAGATCAGGAAGTCGCGGCGCTGGTAGAACCGCATCGCGGGCGTGTTGTCGTTGGTCGTCACGAGCCAGAGCCGGGTGCACCCGCGCCCGCGGGCCTCCTGGCGGACGGCGCTCAGCAGGCAGGACCCGATGCCGCCCGAGTCCGCCATCGAGTTGTGCGTGACGATCTCGCACTCGTTGTTCTCGATCCGGAAGGTGACGAGCCCGACAGGCTCGTCGTCCCGCCACGCCCCGATCGCCTCGAGCTCGACCGCGTCGTGCAGGCGCCCGCGTGTGACGATCCGCTCCGACGCCCAGTACTGCTTCAGCACGCGGCGCATCCAGTGGTGGTCCGCGTCGGTCGTGCGGCGGATTTCGAAGGTCGCGCCGGGCGGGACGACGGAAACAGGATCGGGCGTGGTGCGGGGCGAGTCGGTCACGCGGTCCTCCTTCGGGCCGGCGACGCTGCGGTCGCTCGGAAAGCCTATTGCACCCCAGTATATCCGCTGATCTTGGCGATACCTGTGGTCGTCCAGCGTACGCAGTCGAGCATCGACATTTCCGGACCTCCGGTCCGCTCGCATACCCTCGTTGCGTGCCACCGAGCCCCGACCATGCTTCCAACCCCACGGTGCAACTGCTCGAGCCCGAGCTGGTGGAGATGGTCCGCGCCGGGCAGCTCCGCGAGCTGAGGGAGGCGCTGCGGTCTCTCGACCCCCCGGATGTGGCGGATCTCATCCGCGACATGCTCGACGAGCACGGGCCCGATGAAGCCGCGGTGGCGTACCGCGTCCTCCCCCGCTCGGATGCTGCGGATGTCTTCGCTCACCTCGATGCGGACAGCCAGGAGCAGCTGATCGACCAACTGGGCGACGAGCGGGCCCTGCGGGTCATCGAGAGCCTCGACCCCGATGACCGGGCCCGCCTGCTCGATGAGCTGCCGGTCGAGGTGACGCGGCGGATCCTGCGGTCCCTGAACCCCGAGACGCGGCGTCAGACGCAGGCGATCCTGGGCTACGAGCCCGAGTCGGTCGGGCGCCTGATGACGCCCGACTACGTGAAGGTCCGGCCCTGGTGGACGGTCGAGCAGGCGCTCGCGCACATCCGGCGGTACGGCAAGGACGCGGAGACGGTGCACTGGGTCTACGTCGTCGATCGCGAGGGGACGCTGATCGACGACCTGCACATCCGTCGCCTGCTGCTCGCGGAGCCGACCGAGATCGTCAAGGACCTGATGGACGGGCGGTACATCGCCCTGCAGGCGACGGAGGACCGCGAGGAGGCGGTCCGCACGATGAACCGCTACGACCGCACCGCCTTGCCGGTGGTCGACGGGCTGGGCCTGCTCGTGGGCATCGTGACGCACGACGACATCGCGGACGTCGCGGAGATCGAGGCGACCGAGGACATCCACAAGCTGGGCGGTCTTGAGGCTCTGCAGGACCCGTACCTCGACACGGGCTTCATGGAGATGGTCAAGAAGCGGGGCGTCTGGCTCGCGGGGCTGTTCCTGATGCAGCTCGCGACCATCGGGGTGATGAGCGTCTTCGATGAACAGCTCGAGACCGCGGTCATCCTTGCCCTCTTCGTTCCCTTGATCATCTCGAGCGGGGGCAACACGGGCACGCAGGCGGCGAGCCTCTTGGTGCGCTCGCTCGCGCTCGACGAGGTGAAGCCCAGCGACTGGAGCCGCGTGCTGTTGCGCGAGGTGCTGACGGGGCTGGTGCTGGGGTCGGTGCTGGGCGTGCTGGGCCTGCTCACGGTGGTGGGGGCCAACGCTGTGGGGCTCGCGACGACGCTGCACCCCTGGCACGTGGGCGTCACGGTGGGGACCGCGGTCGTCGGCATCGTCATCTGGGGCAGCGTCGCGGGCGGCCTGCTCCCGCTGGCGCTCGAGCGGATGGGCGTCGACCCGGCGACCAGTTCGAGCCCGCTCGTGGCGACGATCATGGACGTGAGCGGGCTGACGATCTACTTCGCGGTGGCGCTCCTGTTCCTGACGGGCGTTTTGCTGTAGCGCCGGGCTGTCCGCCCGGTCGATGCGTCGCGGTCGCGATGCCCGTCTACCCTGAATACCGCTCGAACAAGGGCGTCGACAGGTACCGTTCCCCGAAGCTGCACCAGGTCGTCACGATCGTCTTGCCCTTGTTTTCGGGCAGCGCCGCGAGGCGGGCTGCGGCGCAGACATTCGCGCCGGTCGATATGCCGGCGAAGATCGCTTCTTCCGCGATCACCCGCCAGGCCCATTCGAATGCGTCTTCATTGCTGACCTGTTCGACGCCGCTCACAAGCGACAGGTCGAGGTTCTTGGGGATGAAGCCGGCCCCGATGCCCTGGATCTTGTGCGGGCCCGGCTGGCCCCCGGAGATGACGGGGCTCGCGGTCGGCTCGACCGCGTAGGCCCTGAAGTCGGGATTCCTGGTCCTGATGTACCGCGTCACACCGGTGATCGTGCCTCCGGTGCCGACGCCGGTCACGATCATGTCGACCCGGCCCCCGGTATCTTCCCAGATCTCCGGCCCGGTCGTCTTCTCGTGGATCGCGGGGTTCGCGGGGTTCTCGAACTGCCCGGGCATCCAGGCTGCGGGGTCGCTGGCCGCGATCTCGTTCGCCTTGCGGATCGCCCCGGGCATCCCCTCGGCGGCGGGGGTGAGGATGAGCTCGGCCCCGAGGGAGCGCAGCATCACGCGCCGCTCCATGCTCATCGACTCGGGCATGGTCAGCGTCAGGCGGTAGCCGCGTGAGGCGCAGATGAACGCCAGCGCGATCCCGGTGTTCCCGCTCGTCGGTTCGACGATCCGTGTGGCGGGGGTGACGAGCCCGCGGGCCTCGCCGTCCGCGATCATCGCCTCGGCGATGCGGTCCTTCACCGAGCTCATGGGGTTGAACGACTCCGCCTTCACCAGCACCGTCGCGTGGCCGGGAGGGATGACCCTCCGCAGCTTCACGAGGGGCGTGTTGAAGACCGTCTGCGTGACCGACTCGTATGTCTGTCCGTGCGCCAAGTGATTGCCCCCGGGTATGAGCGTGTTCGCGACTATTGTTCAACTCCATGGACCGTACCGATCATTCCCGGCGCAGCGAACAACCCGCCGACCCCGAAGGCCTTTACAGCGACCTCGCCGGCTCGCTCGCGCGGGCCATTCGCGCCGACGATCGCATCGCCCGGCTCGGGAGCGAGGGGATCCCCAGGCCCGAGCGGGTCCGCGGTCTCTACAACATGCTGCTCGACCTGACCTACCCCGGCTACTTCGGCTGGGAGGTCACCCCGACCGACCTCGGTCCCAAGACCTATGAGCGGGTCCTGCACCTGCGGGAGATCCTCACCGAACAGATCGCGATGGCGACCGGCCCCGGTCAAGATCGGTTCTGCCGTGATGTCGCGACGACCTTTCTGCGGCAGATCGCCGGGATCCGCCGGGCGATCAGCCTCGATGTACAGGCCGCTCAGGACGGCGACCCCGCTTGCCACAGCCCCGCCGAGGCGATCCTGTGCATGCCCGGCGTGCGCGCCGTGACGGTCCATCGCTACGCTCATGCGCTCGTTGTGCTCGGCGTTCCGCTGCTCGCCCGCATGCTGTCCGCGTTCGCCCGCGAACAGACCAACATCGACATCCACCCGGGGGCCCGCATCGGGCGCAGCTTCTTCATCGATCACGGCGGAGGTGTGGTGATCGGCGAGACGGCGCAGATCGGCGACCACTGCAAGATCTATCAGGGCGTCACGCTCGGTGCCCGCAGCTTCCCAAAGGACGAGCTCGGGCGCATTCTCCGCGAGCCCAAGCGCCACCCCACCTTGGAAGATCACGTGACGGTCTACGCGAACGCGACCATCCTCGGGGGATCGACAGTCGTCGGCGCCGGGTCCGTCGTCGGTGCGGGCGTGTTCGTGAGCTCATCCATCCCGCCCGGACGCATCGTGGTCGGTTCGAAGCCGGAGATCCGACTCCTCGAGAATCAGGACCGTCCGCCGGCGAGCTTCGACATCTGACCCGATACGGCCCGCGTCGTCCGTTGGCCCTTGGCCCGGATCTCAACGACCGACCCGGTCGCGGGGCGCGAGCCGGGTCGTGCTCACTTCGTTGCCCGTCAGGCCGGCTGAGGCCCGCCCAGCCTGAGGCTCGCGGCCCGCGTCGTCTGCTGCGGGCGTGCGGCTTCCGCTTCGCGGGTGGCGTGCTCCGCAGCGACGAAGTCCTCGCCGAAGCGGAAGAGGCGGAAGCTGTTCGCCAGGACGAAGATGTCGCCCGCGAAGTGGAACATCGCGGCGAAGAAGACCGCCGCGCCGCCCTCGCCCAGGTTGCCGGTCGCGGCGAGCGTCAGGCCCAGGAGCGCGATGATGACGGAGGCGGCGATGTTCTGGCTCACGATGGTCCGCGTGCGCCGGGCGAGTTCGATGAGGAAGGGCAGGCGGTTGAGCTCATCGGTCATGAGCGCGACGCCGGCGGAGTTGGCGGCGATGTCGGAGCCCGAGAGGCCCATCGCGACGCCGACGTCCGCTTCCGCGAGGGCGGGCCCGTCGTTGATCCCGTCGCCGACCATCATGACGCGGTAGTTCTGGCGGACGAGGCCCTGGATCTGCTGGTGCTTCTCCTCGGGGAGGCACTCGGCCTCCACGCGGTCGGCCCCGACCGCGATGCCCACGCGCTTCGCGACGCCCAGGCGGTCGCCTGTGAAGATGGCGACGGTCCGCACGCCCATCTCGCGCAGGCGGTCGACGACGCCCTTGGCCTGGGCCCGGACCTTGTCTTCGAGGCCCACGGCGCCGAGGTAGCGGTCGCCCGCGAGCACGTGCACGCCCGACATGCCCTCGGTCCTGAGTTCGACCGCCTCGATCTGGGAGGCGGCGTGCGGCGCGAGCTCGCGGATCCAGGCTGCGCGGCCAGCGGCGATCTCGCCGATGCTGGTCCGGGCCTTCACACCCCGCCCGTGCAGTTCCTCGAACTCGCCGGTGCCATCGGGCTCGATGCGTGCCTGGCGGGCGGTGCGCAGGATCGACTGGGCGAGCGGGTGGTTGGAGCTCTGCTCCGCCATCGCTGCTGCCCGGAGGAGCTCGGCGCCGTCCACGCCCTCCGCGGGCGCGAGCTTGGAGACCTCGAACCGCCCGGTCGTGATGGTGCCGGTCTTGTCGAGGACGACCGCGTCGATCGACGCCGCTTCCTCGAGGTAGTCCGTCCGCTTGATCATGATGCCCAGGCGGGCGGCGGCTGCAAAGGCGGCGACCATCGCGCTCGGGCTCGCCAGCAGCAGGGCGGAGGGGCAAACGACGACGAGCACCGTGACCGCCATCAGGGCGGCGTTGTCGCGGGTCGCCGGGTCGCGCATGTAGATGAACAGCACGAGGCCCGCGACGGAGAGCGCGACCGGGACGAAGAACCGGCTGACCTGCTCGATGAGGAGCTGGCGCGGGCTCTTGGCGTTTTCCGCGGCGCGGATGAGCTGCGTGACCTTGCCGATCGTCGTATCCTCGCCGATCTGCGTGACCTCGACGTCGATGGCGCCCGTCAGGTTGGTCGTGCCGGCGTAGACATCGCGACCGACGTCGGCTTCCGCCGGCATCGCCTCGCCCGTCAGGCTGGCCTCGTTGATCGTCGTCCGGCCCGAGATGATCTTGCCGTCCACAGGGAGGTTCTCGCCCGGGCGCACGCGCACGACCTGGCCCACGCGGACCGCGCCGACCGAGACCTCGACCTCCTGACCGTTCTCGACGACCCGGGCCACGTCGGGGGTCAGCCCGACCAGCGCCTCGATCGCCCGCTGGGCGCCGAAGGCGGTGCGCCGGAGGACCTGGTCCGCCACCAGCAGGATGAAGGCGAGGACCGCCGCGGTGATGTACTGCTGGAGCGCGATCGCGGCGAGGATGGCCAGGGCGGCGAGCGAGCTGCTGCTCACGCGGTGCCGGCGGAAGATCTCGTCGAAGCTTGCCTTGAACAGGGGCAGCCCGAGCATGATCGCGCCGATCGCTGCGGGCAGCGTGGTAACCAGCTCGCTCCCGATGTTCAGGATGTCACGCGCGACCCAGCTCGAGAGCGCGAAGATGCCTCCGAAGAGGTAGAGCAGGATGTACCGGTCGATCTGCAGCTCGTGGTGCGAGCAGCACTCGATCCCGCCCTCGTGGGCGTGGTCGTGCTTGTGGTCGTGCTTGTGATCGTGGTGCGTGTGCGCGGAGAGCTGGGTCATCAGGCTTCCTCGGGGAACTCATCTCGTCGCCGGCGACTGGAACGCGAGCATTGAATGCCCGCCGGGGCGTCGGTTCTTCCCAACACGGACTGAACGCGCCCGCACCCTCACCGGCCCCGGCACGGGTGTATACGCTACGCGATCCGTCCGGAGGCGGTTCTCCGGGTGTTTACAGGCTTTCATGCTTCCCTTTCCACCCCTCGGGGGATCCTTTGGTCGCCGACCCCAGCACCCAGTCCCTCGCCTCGCCGATCCGCTCGGTGACCATCCTGGGCATCGGGCAGATGGGGCTCGTCTGCGCCGGGATGCTCGCCGCCCCCACCAACGGGGAGGCCCAGCACGCCCCGCGACCGGCGGTCCGCGTCTGGGGCCACGACCCCGACGAGGCGGACGCGATCGCCCAGACGCGCGTCAGCGACCGGCTCGAGGGCTTCCGCCTGCCCGACTCCGTCCGCGTGTCGGCCGACCCCGGGCAAGCCCTGGAGGGGGCCGACCTGATCGTCTCCGCGATCCCGGTCCAGTTCACCCGCTCCGCGTGGGAGGGCCTGCGGGGCGCGGTTCCCCCCGGAGCGGGGGTGGTCAGCGTCGCCAAGGGCATCGAGAACACCACCCTCCTCCGACCCACCCAGATCATCGCCGACGCCCTCCGCGACGACCCCGACGGTCCCCCCCGCGCCCTGGGCTGCCTGAGCGGGCCCACCATCGCGACCGAGCTCGCCCGGGGTCTCCCCGCGACGATGATCGCTGCTGCTGACCAGCCCGCCTTCGCGGAGGCGATCCAGAAGCTCTTCAGCACCAGCTACATGCGCATCTACACCAACCCTGACCTCCTGGGCGTCGAGCTCGCGGGCGCGACGAAGAACGTCATTGCCCTCGCTGCTGGGATCATCGACGGGCTCAGCGCGGGCTCGAACGCCAAGAGCGCCCTGCTCGCCCGGGGCCTGGCGGAGATCGCCCGGCTCGGAGCCGCGATGGGGGCGAGCCCTGAGACTTTCTTTGGCGTCGCGGGCGTGGGTGACCTCGCGACCACCTGTTTCAGCCCCGAGGGGCGCAACCGTTCGTGCGGAGAGGCTTTGGGCAAGGGTGTGAAGCTCGACGAGTACCTCGCCCGGAGCCCCATGGTCGTCGAGGGTGTCGCGACGACCCGGTCGGTGGTCGACCTCGCGGCGAAGTACCGCGTCGAGATGCCCATCACGCAGGCGGTCCACGACGTCCTCTTTGGCGGGCTGGACCCGATCGAGGCCATCGGGAGGCTCATGAGCCGTGGGCTGCGCGACGAGCGGGTCTCCTGATCGCCCGGCCGGTTTCCGCCTTGTGAACCGATTTGGGGTCCGTGTCCCCGCCCGTTCCGGTGGATCAGGCGGGGTGGCGATCCGCGTCCGCGCGCCCGGTTGGGGTTAATTCCCCGTCCGGTCCGGTCGAAACACCAGCCTGCACAGGGTGGTGAGATCGTGGCGGTCGGTGCCGCCCGGTTTCCTCGCCCGGCCCGTGATCACGGAAAGGCTCGAGACATGACCCAGATCCCGTTCACTCCCTTCGGCACCCCGTTCAACACCCCGTTCAACACCCCGTTCCCCACCCCGTTCGGGAACCCCTTTGCCTTCTTCAACCCCTTCAACGCGTTCAACGTGCCCTTCAACGGGGGTATCAACAGCGTCCCGGGCCTCAACACCCCTGTGAACGCGTTCAACCCGTTTAACCAGTTCCCGGGCGCCTTCAACGCCGGCGTCACGAACACCTTCAACGCCACCCCGTTCCATGGCTTCGGCGGATTCCAGGGCGGCACCGGATTCCCTTGGAACACGCCCTTCAACGCCCCCTTCCTCCAGAACATCCCCGGGCCCTTCAGCCAGGGGTTCAATGGCATCCCGAACATCCCCTTTGGCTTCGTGCCCTTCAGCGGCCTTCCCTTCGTCGGCGCGTTCCCGCAGAACACCGTCAACACCGGCAACACCACCCAGAACACCACCAGCGAGAACGGGCAGACGATCCCGTTTGGCTACGCGATCCCCTTCAGCGGGCTCCCCTTCGGCTTCGTGGGCTACCAGAACGGCGTCCAGAACGGCCCGGTCCAGGTTAAGGCCGCCTGAGGCTACAGAGCCGGATCATCGGGTTCCTTGCATCAGCGTGCGCGATCGGCGGGGCGTTTCGGCGCCCTGTCGTCGCGCGCCGGGCGGGACGTGTGGCGTCCCGACCCGTAGAGCCATTTCTCCCGCTCCGTAGCGCCCTCCGGGCGCACACTCGCTCTTGTACGGCCGCGCCGGATGGAATCCGGCGGGCCTGAGCGAACCCACACCGCTACGCCTGAGGCGTAGCCGCTCTAGACTCCGCGCGTCCACGGAATCGCCCCAATCCGGGCACGAACGCGAGGAGTTCCACGATGGCTGTCACGCTCACCTTCCTCGGGCACGCCGCCTGCCTTGTCGAGTCGGGCCCGTACCGTGTCGCGATCGACCCCTTTCTCACGGGGAACCCGGTCGCCGCCCGGTCCGCGGACGAGATCGACCCCACGCACATCGCCCTGACCCACGGGCACGACGACCACATCGGGGACACGCCCGCTCTTGCGAAGCGCACCGGCGCGCCGGTCTACGCGGCGTTCGAGATCTGCAACCACCTCCAGACGGAGCACGGGGTCGAGAACATCGAGCCCGGCAACCCGGGCGGGAAGATCAGGACCGACTTCGGCTTCATCGCCTTCACCCGCGCTTACCACAGCTCGAGCACCGGCGGGAAGTACATGGGCATGCCCTGCGGCATCGTCGTTCACATCGATGGCAAGACGATCTACCACGCGGGCGACACCGATCTCTTCAGCGACATGGCGCTGATCCACGAGATTTACAGGCCCGACGTCGCCCTGCTCCCGGTGGGCGATCGCTTCACGATGGGTCCTGAGCTCGCGACGCGCGCAGCGGAGCTCATCAAGCCCAGGGTGGCGGTCCCGATCCACCACTCCACCTGGCCCCTCCTGACGAGCGACCTCAGCGCGTTCCGGCCCCGGGGCGTCGAGGTCCGTGCCCTCAAGCCCGGCGAGTCGCTGACGGTCTGATCTCCGAGAGGAACGCGCTCACGAGGGGCACGGTCCGGTCGCGGTGGGGGGGATCCCACAGGTCGAGGTGGCCCGCGCCCTCCAGTGGCTCGTAGCGGGCGCCGAGGGCGGCGCCGATCGCCTCCCCGTCCTCAGGGGGGCAGACGCGGTCCCTCGTCCCGTGCAGCACGAGCGCCGGGACGCCCGCGATCGCGCGGGCGGTGGTGACGAGATCCCCGAACCGGTCGAGGGGCCGGCCCGCGAGCGAGCCGATCGCGAGGAGCGTCACGTCCAGCGTCCACCCGCTCGGGTAGCCGGCGCTGCGCATGACGTTCCGCGCGGGCGTCGTCCCGGTGCGGAAGCCCGACTCGAGCAGCAGGCCGTCCACGACGACCCCGCGTTGCTTCAGCAGGGCCGCGGCGCGGACGCTCACCTCCGCGCCGAGCGACCATCCCCAGAGCACGATCGGCGTGCCCTTGCACGCTCCTTCCGCGAGCGACGCGAGCGCCCGCGACTCCGCTGATCCGAGGGTGGTCGACCCCGCCGACTCCCCGTGTCCGGGCATGTCCCAGGCGATCACGCGGGAGGCCACGCCCGCGATCTGCGCGACGCGATCCAGCCCGAGCACCTTGCCCTCGCCCCACCCGTGCGTCAGGATGACGACCGGCCCGTCCGCGTCCCGGCCCTCGATCTCCCACAGGCTCACGCGGCGCCCCGCGTGCGTTTCCTCGCGCGATGCGAAGGCCAGGGGCTCGTCCAGCTCGCCCGGGTCGCCCGCACGGCTCCTGGAGACCGCCCACGCGTAGGTCCGGCGTGGGGGCCTCGACATGCGGCGCAGCGTCGCCCAGACCACGACCCCGAGCACCAGCACGAGCCCCCCGACCAGCAGGGGCACGAGCGCCAGGAGGTCGGGGCCCGTGATCGTCGGGAAGTTGGTGGGCAGGCCCGGGATCATCGCGGTCACAGCCCGAAGAGGGCCCGCACGTCGTTGAAGGTCACGACGAGGAAGATCGCCCCGATCATCGCCAGGCCCACCAGCGTCAGCCCGTTTTGCACCGGGATGGGCACCGGGCGACGGGCGATCGCCTCGTAGACCAGCATCAGGAACTGGCCCCCGTCGACGATCGGCAGGGGCAGGAAGTTGATCACCGCGAGGTTCACCGAGATCAGCGCGAGGAAGAAGACGAGCCACACCAGCCCGCGGTCCGCGATGAGCGTCCCGATGTGGGCGATGCCGACGGGGCCCTTCAGGTGCTCGACCTTGATCGTCCCCTGGAAGAGCCGGGCGAAGGTGACATACGCGGACGCCATCACCCGGCGCGTCTCCCGCGCGCCCATCGCGAACGCCTCCACCGGGTCGCCTGCTTTCAGCAAGCGCTGCTCGAACGCGAAGAAGCCGGCCGGGATCGGCGGGCGCCAGTCCAGCGCGGCCAGTTCGCGGGCCTGCTCGGGTGTCAGGCGGAGTGTCGATTCGTAGACGGGGGCCTCCGACCCTGTCTCGCCCACGATCGGCGCCGACGCCATTGTCAGGCGGATTTCGACCGGCTCGGTGGTGCCCCGCGTGCGCTCGATCAGCATCCGGCGCACATCGCCCAGCGTCTCGACCGTCTGCCCGTCCACCTCCAGGATCCGGTCCCCGGGCCGGACGCGGAGGGCCTCGCCCGCCTGCTGTGTCGGGGCGTCATCGAGCACGGAGCGGTGCAGCTTCGGCGCGGGCGTCAGCAGCGTGTTGACGAGGCGGGTGTCGTCGAAACTGAACCCGATCGTGCCCTTGGGCGTCACCTTCGCGTCGATCTGCACGCTCTCGCCCTCAAAGGGCTCGCCCACCGGCGATCCTCGCAGCATCCGCAACTCGATCGGTCGGTTGCGGTTCCCGCGGATCTCGCTCAGGCCGCGTGCGATGCCGGGGTACTCCGCGGAGCCCAGCCTGGCGAAGATGTCGCCCGCCTCGAGCCCCTGGGCGGCGTCGGAGTCGGGCGCGACGCGCAGGACAGGCGTCAGGCCCGCGAGGTGGCGCACCTCGACCCAGCCTGTTTGCGTCTCGACCAGGCCCACCTGGAACGCGGGCTCGGGCTCGGTCTCGACGACCACCTCGCGCCCCGCGTCGTTCGCGAAGGTCAGCGTGACGGGCTCGCCCCCGCTCGCGCGGTAGACCCCGAGCAGATCCCCGTAGCTCGCGATGTCCTCGAACACGCGATCCCCTGCCTTCGCACGCACCACGCGCATCCCGGGCTCCACGCCCGGGAGCCCGCGACGCTCCAGTTCCGCGCGGAAGAGGTCGAGGCTGCGCTGGCTCTCCGGCGCGCCCAGGCGGGCGGTCTGCGCCGGCGCTGCGCCGATCTCGAGGAGGCCCGTCAATCGCCCGGGCTGGGGCTCCACCGCGAGGGTCATCGGGCCTTCGACGCCTTGGCGGCGGACGAGGAACTCGAGTTCCTCCCCGCGGCTCGCCATCGCGACGGAGAGCGCGAGGTCGTCGAACCGCTGCATCGTCTTTCCGTTGACGCTGATGACCTCGTCGCCGGTCTCGAGGCCCGCGCGGTCCGCGGGGGAGCCTGGATCCACAGGCCCGATCACCGCGGGCTCGACCTTGAGGCCCACCATGAAGACCATCACGAACATCGCGGCTGCTGCGATGATGTTGAAGATGACGCCGGCGGAGATCACCACCATGCGCTTCCACGGGGCGACCGACTGGTAGCTGTCGGGGGCGGCGGAGACGGCGCCGGGGTTCAGGTCCTCCTGGCCCAGCATCCGCACGTAGCCCCCCAACGGGAGGACATTGAGCCGGTACTCCGTCGGGCTGACGGTCCTGCTGAACTCCGCCCGCGCCTCCTCGATGCGCCCCGACTGGCCCTCGAGCGCGTTTGAGAGTTGGTCGAGGTACTCGGGCTCGGTCGAGCCCCGGCGCAGGCCGATCCCTTTCCGCCAACTGACGATCGCGGGCCCGAAACCGACCGCGAACGCCAGCACGCGGATTTTCGCCCAGCGCGCCGCGAGGAAGTGCCCCAGTTCGTGCACGACCACGATCAGGCTGAACCCGATCACCACCAGCAGCAGGTCGAAGAGCGTTGCGAAGGCCTCGGGCAGCGTGGGCATGGGCAGTGGGCTTCCGTGCGGGTGAGATCGGGGCGAAAGGGGCGATCCGTCGCGGGCCAAGTCTAGGAAACGACCGCGGCCGGCTCCCGAGAGAGCCGGCCGCGGGGATTCATTCGTTTCGGTCCGGGGCCGTCGGGGCCCCTTGGGTCAGGAGCCGTACTTGACGGAGCAGCCGTAGGCCTTGGTCTTCATGACGCTGACGGTCTCGCCGGCGAGGACCTGCTCGAGGGCCTTCTCGACGTAGTTGGTCTCGCCGATGGTGCGGAAGCCCGAGTCGTCGTCGATCGCGCCCCAGTACCGGAGGACGCCCTCGGTGTCGATGACGTACATCTCGGGGGTGCGCTGCGCGCCGTACATCTTGCCGACCTTGCCCTTCTCGTCGAGCAGGATGGGGGTCTTCATCTTCCACTTCTCGGTGTGCTCGAGGTTGGTCTCGACGCCGGCGCCCTGCTTGCCCGGCGCGCCGGAGTTGACGCGGAGCCAGGTGACCTTCTTGTCCTTGAACTTGTCGGCCAGCTTGTTCATGGTGCCGGTGTCCTCGCGGTAGTGCTTCACCACGAACGGGCAGCCCGGGTTGAACCACTCGAGGACGACGACGTGGCCCTTCTCGGTGTAGTCGCTCAGGCGGTGCTCGTTGCCCGAAAGGTCGGTCAGCACGAAGTCGGGGGCCTTCTGGTTCACCTCGGCCTTCACGGTCGCTTTCGACATCGGCTCGGCGGTCGTGAACCCGACCATCACAGCAGCGGCGGCCACAGCGGCGGCGCCGGCGAACCAACGGGACATTTTGGCGGTGCGGATCATGGACAACTCCTCATTCAATCTCAGGGGCCCCCGTGGGCCGGTGTGTGCTGTCAACAAATCGAATCACATGGACCATCTGTCAGGCCGGGCGGGCGCGTGCGCGCCGGGCCGGATTCCATTTCAGCCATCCCGCGGGGGCGGCCCGTGGGCGGCGCCCGATTCGGCGAGCGGGATTTCGATCAGGTACACGACGCGGGGGCGGTCCTTGCCCCGCTCCAGGTCGATGACGCCCCGGACGAGGGCCTTCTCGGTCTCCACCCCGCCCACCGGGGCTCCGTCGGCGTTGACCGTCAGGCGGAGCGACCGCGACCGGTCGGGCGTGGTCGTTCCGCTCTGCAGGAGGTTTGCGATCGGGCGCGAGCCCGGCCCGGGGTAGAACGAGACGCGGGTGAACGCGCCCCGGGGCGTGATCACCAGTTCGTCGCCGGACCAGGCGACCGAGATGTCGCGCTGGTTTTCGGGGAGGGGGACGGGCAGACTGGCGCGGGACGCTTCGATCGCGCGGAACCCCTCGCCCGGCGCCTTGTCGGCGCCCGCGGAGGCGACGGGCAGGTCGAGCGTGAGCGTGTCCCACCCGGGGATGCAGACATCCGCGCACACGAGCCAGTCGGCGTCGACCGTCAGTGTGACGGTCGAGCCGGGCTCCGCGTTGGCGGGGATGGTCAGGGGCACGAGCAGCGTCACCCGCTCCTCGTAGACATGGTCGAGGATGTCCCCCGGGCTGGTGTAGCGCGTGGGCACGGGCCAGCGGATCGGGCCCGCCCGGAAGCCATCGGGGAGGTCCCAGTCGAGCGTGACGGGCAGCCCGGTGTCGTTCTGCCCGTCCCAGTAGATGTGCCATTTGGGCTGGAGGTCGAAGCGGATGCCGACCAGTTGCGTCTCGCCCGGGTGCAGGCCCGCGAGTTCCGAGACCAGGGTCGCTTTCGCGGGGTGCTCGTCGCCCACATCGTCGTCGAACTGGGCCGCTGCGGGCGAGGCGATGGCCATCGATGCCACGACCCCGGCTGCGCATGTCCGTCCGATGCCCACGCTGTGATCTCCTGATCCTTTGCTGCCCCGGAAGAACGCCGGACTCGGGTGGTTTATTCTTGCCTACACCATGGATGGATGCCCACGCCGTCAATCGCTGTCGTTTCTCTCTGTTTCCCACCGGTTCTGGTGGGTCCTTGGCGCTGCTGTGCTGCTGCTGGGCGGATGCGCACCGAAGGTTTCGGACAAGGACCTCCGCGTTGTCGAGCTGGGGGAGCTCCGGCGGCTCATGTCTGCGGACGCGGCGAACGAATCGGACCGGCTGCTCCTGATCGATCCCCGGAACCCCGGCGCGTTCGAGACGGGGCATCTTCCCATGGCTCGGAATCTCACGCTGCTCCGGTTCCCGGCGGGCTCCGGGCGCGACCCCGCCTACGCCCGGCACGACGAGATCATCGTCTACGGGCAGAACCCCGGGAGCGCCGTCGCCCGGGCGATGGCCAAGCGTCTGATGAGCCTGCGCTACAAGAACGTCCGCTGGTACGCCAACGGGATCGACGAGTGGGTGGCCTCGGGCCTGCCTTTGGTCACTGCATCGGAAGCCCAGGTGGGGGGCGGCGCGGGGGGCGGGCCGGGCGATGGCGGCTGAGGACCCCTTCAGCGCACTCGGGCTGGAGCCGGGCTTCGATCTCTCGTCCGGCTCGATCGAGCGGGCGTACCTGACGCGTGCCGCGGCGCTGCACCCGGACGCGTCGGATCCTGCGGAGGCTGCGGAGGCGGGGCGCCGCATGGCGGCGTTGAACGACGCACGCAAGACGCTCAAGAATCCGGAATCCCGGGCGCGGGCCCTGCTGGCGGTGCGGGGGCTGGACGAGCCCGGCGACCAGTCGCTCCCCGATGGGTTCCTCGAGGAGATGCTCGAGGTGCGGATGGAGATCGAGGGGGCGGTCGCTTCGGGGGACGAGGGCGAGCGGGCCCGGTGGATGGCGTGGGCGGAGGAGCGACGGCGCGGGCATATCGACCGCACGCGGGCTCACTTTGAGCGCACGGATGGCCCGGCTGTGCGCACCGAACTCAACGCGTGGCGGTACATCGAGCGTCTGATCGAGCAACTCGATCCGGGGTACGACCACGGGCGAGCCGACCTCGGCGGGGCGTGATGGGCGAACTGATCCCGCTTATCGCGTTGCTCCCGGTGTTGATGGTCTTCAGCGGCCTGGCCTCGGGCTCGGAGACGGCGCTCTTCAGCCTGACCCACGCGGACCGGGAGAGCCTGCGGGCGCGGCACCCGGCGGTGTCGGCGGCGGTGGAGGCCCTGTTGGGCCGGCCACGGGCGCTGCTGATCTTCGTGCTGCTGCTCAATATGGCGGCGAACGTGAGCTACTTCGTCGTGACGAGCGTGCTCTCGACGCGGATGGAGTCGGGCGTCATGGGCGTCGTGGTGGGCGTGGGCTCGGTCCTGGGGATCATCCTGTTCGGCGAGGTGCTGGCGAAGGTCACCGCCCGGGCCAACCGGGTGCGGTTCTGCATCGCGCTCGGGCTGCCCCTGAGGGCACTCCAAGTGTTCCTGAGTCCGGTTCTGAAGGTCATCGATCATGGCGTGATCGCTCCCCTGGCGCGGCTGCTGGGGGCGGATTCGGAGCGGGCGCTGAACGCGGATGAGGTCGCGCAGCTCGTGTCCGGCGCCGAGGGCGACCGGCTGGGTGAGGAGGCCCGCCGCCTGCTGGGGGAGGTCGTCGCGATCGGGGCCCGACGCGTGCGCGAGGTGATGAAGCCCCGGGTGGAGCTGGCCTGGATCTCCGCCGAAGCGGACGCGGACACGGTGCGGGAAGTCGTGCGGCGGACGAGGCGGGCGGTGCTCGCGGTGAAGCCCCGGGGGGGCGGCGCGATGACCGACGAGGAGGTCGTGGGCCTGCTCCACGTCAAGCCCTACCTCGCTGCTGCGGAACTGCGCGGGCGGGGCCCGGTGGACCTCATGCGGTACTGCGATACGCCGGTTTTCGTCCCGGAGACCGCGCGGGTGGACGCTGCCCTCGACATGCTCCGCCGGCGCGGCGCCGGGATGGTCCTGTGCGTCGACGAGCACGGGGACCTCTCGGGGTGGCTCGAGCCCGAGGACATCGCGGACGAACTCCTTCGAGGACTCGGCGAGGACGACCCCTCGGGCGGGCAACGCGTGCAGCTCATCGGGCTTGGGCGGTGGTGGGTGCCCGGGGGCATGCGTCTGCACGAGGTCGAGCGTCACTTCGGGCTCGCGGATGGCTCGCTCTCGGCCACCAAGGGCGACGGGACACGGGCCGCCCGGGTGACGACGCTGGGCGGGCTGATCTCCGACCGGCTCGGGCGCTTGGCGGGCGTCGGGGACGCTGTCGAGGCGGGGGGCGTGCGACTCGTCGTGCGCGATGTCCGCGGGCGCCGGGTCACCGGCATCGAACTCGCACTCGTCGAGGGCGCGGAGCCCGGACCTGTGATCGTTGGCGACGGGGGTGGCGCGTGACCTGGGACGGCTACCTGGTCTGGGTGCTGGTCGCGCTGGTCGGCCTCGGTGGCTCGGCGATGTGGAGCGGGCTGGAGACCGGGCTCTACTGCATGAGCCGCGTGCGGCTCGCGGTGCGGGCCGGCGTTCCCGGTCGGCACGGGGCGCCGGCGCGGGTGCTGGCGAAGCAGCTCGAGAAGCCCGACAGCGTTCTTGCGACGATCCTGCTCGGGAACAATGTGTGCAACTACCTCGGGACGCTCGGGCTGACGGCGGTCCTGGAAGCGCAGGGCTTCTCGACCGCTGCGATGGTGCTGCTGCAGGTGGCGGTGCTGACGCCCATGCTGCTCGTCTTCGGGGAGAGCCTGCCCAAGGAAGTGTTCCGGGTCCGGGCGGACCAGTTCCCGCTGGCGCTGGCGAATGTGCTGCGGGCGGTGCGCTTCGTCGCGACGATCACGGGCGTGCTGCCCCTGATCAGCGGGTTCGCCTGGGTCGCTGCCCGGCTCACCGGCGCACCGTCTGCGGACCTCAGCAAGCCCGAGGGTGAGCGCCTCGCGGAGTTGTTCCGCGAGAGTGCGTCGAGCGGGGCGATCAGCACCGAGCAGGTGAAACTGGCGGAGCGGGCGATGGAGTTCGGGCAGCGGCGCGTGCGGGACCGCATGGTCCCCTGGTCCAGGGTGGACGCGGTGAGCGCCGGGTGGACGCGGGAACGGGTGCTGAAGGCGGTGAGCCGGTCTCCCCACACGCGGGTCGTGGTCATCGGGCCCAGCGGGGGGGTGGTCGGCATCGCGGATCGCCTTGCTCTGCAGGCGGACCCGGGGGCGACGCTGGAATCGGTGACGGGCCCCGCGATCTGGCTGGACGCGGACATGGGCCTGCGGGCGGCGCTGGTCCGCCTGCGGGAGGGGGGAACGCCCCTGGGGCTGGTGGGCGGTTCCGAACGCCCGATCGGGCTGGTCACGGTGAAGGACCTCGTGGAGCCCCTCACCGGGGCCCTGCGGGCGTGGTAGGGGGAATCGGGGGGGAATACTGACGGGGTGGAGGCGGGTTCGTGTCGATGAACCGGCTGGGCGGTTTTGTGGAAAGGAACGCGATGGTGAAGAACGCGGTGATCATCACGCTCTCGGCTGCGGTCGGGCTGGCGGTGGCGGTGGGGGTGTCGACGGTGATGTCGGGCCCGGCGGAGACGCCCCAGGTGCTGACGGAGATCGCCGGGCTGACTGAGGCCCGGGCGAAGGCGGAGGCGGAGGGCAAGGCGATGGTCGTGTTCGTCACCGCGGACTGGTGCCCCCCTTGCCAGATGATGAAGAAGACGACGCTGAAGGACGAGCGGGTGGCGTCGTTCCTTGGTGATCGGGTGGTGTCGGTGGCGCTTTGGGACGGGAAGGACGACGCGGATATCCGTTCGCTGCCTGTGGAGGCGTTCCCGACGACCTTCGTCATCCGAGGCGACGAGGTCGTCGCGAAGGCGGTGGGGTACATGGGGGCGAACGAGTACCTGGGGTGGTTGAACACCGCGACGGGCGGGTGAGCGCTCATCGTGGAAAAACCGCTGCGCGGTGTTTCCACGGCACCCCGTGAGCGTGATTCGCACGGAGCACTACCCGGCTTCGCCGGATAGTGGCACCGATGGGTGTGATGTGCTTACTCGCTCAAGGGGTTCAGGAACAGGCCGGTGGCGAGCTTGGGGTAGAAGAAGGTCGACTTCTGGGGCATGAGTTCGTTCGCGTTGG
>DAIQNV010000031.1:30284-38019 GCA_036788215.1 Phycisphaerales bacterium
GCGAGCTTGGGGTAGAAGAAGGTCGACTTCTGGGGCATGAGTTCGTTCGCGTTGGAGATGTCGCGGACCGCGTCCATGGGCGTGGGGCGGACGATGACCGCGAGCTGGGCGAAGCCCGAACCTCCCCCGGCGCCGGTCTCCTTGCCCTTGCCGATGTCGAGGACTTCCTGGATCGAGTGCGGGAAGGCCCACTTGACCGGGTTGCCATCGTTCAATTCGGGCTCGCAGATCTCCTCGACGATCAGGTGCTGCACGAGCGCGACGTCGAGGTCGCGCCAGGCCCTGGGCTTGTCCGGGAAGCGGTCCTCGAGGGGGTCGTCGGTCGCGGGTGTGGCGCAGAAGCACAGGCCCGTCGCGAAGTCCATGATGCCCACCGCGCGGCGCGCGGTTTTGGCGGAGTAGTGCTCGATCTCGTGGTGGAAATTGTGCGGGTTGTTGTCGCACGCCTCGATGTCGAGGATGCCCTCCGCCGCCTTCTGGAAGGCGTCGATGTCGTACTTCGCCATGCCCCCGAGCACGCGGTGCGTCGGGCCGATGTACAGGCCCGGGTCGGACATGCCCACGAGCACGAACATGGTGCGGCGCGCGGGGTGGTTCTCCGGGACCTGGCCCTTGGCCTCGAGCTCCTTGAGGTAGCTGAGGCCCGTCGTGTAGCGGTGGTGCCCGTCCGCGATGAAGACGTCCTCGCCCGCGAGGGCGTCGCGGTAAGCCGCGATGGTTTCCGTGTCCTCGATGGTCCAGACCTCGTGGATCACCCCGTCGCCCAGGTCGGCGGTCATGTCGGGGTCGCGGGAGGCGCAGACCTTCTGGAGTATGTCGGTCGCCCGCCCGGACTCGTCCGCGTGTAGGCCGAAGATGGGGCTGAGCTGGGTTTTCGTGGCGTGCATGAGGGCCCGGCGGTCTTCCTTGGGCCCGCTGAAGGTCTGCTCGTGGGGGAGGACGCCCCCGCCCTCGCGGGGACCGAAGTCGACGGTGTCGAGGGTGCAGGCCATCCCGGAGCGCCGGAACCGCTTGCCCTCGCGCTCGAAGGTCTGGCGGTAGGCGAAGATCGCGGCGGTGCCCCGCTGGGCGAGCGTGCCATCGGAGAGCCAGGTGCTGAGGAGTTCGCTGGCCCCCGTGTAGGCAGCGGGGGGGCCCAGCTCCTTGGCGGGCACGTGCGGGAGGTCGATGGAGACGATGTTGCGGGCGTCCTTCGCGACCAGGGCCTCCTTGGCGGCGCTGTCGAGGACGTCGTAGGGGGGGGCGACCAGACTGCTGGCATCGCCCTGGCCCAGACCCCGGCCGGCGTTGAACTGGATGGCGCGGAACGGGTGGACCTGCGGCATGGAGAGACCTCTCGGTGGTCGGGAGTCGGTTTGCTGGGGCCGGGGCGTGCCCCGCTGGCGCCCGGCGTCTGTCGAGTATAGGGGCCGGAGGGTGTACCCTCCGGGCATGAGTGAAGCCGGCTCGGGACGCCCTGTGGCGCTGGTTCTGCGGACGGAGGGGACGAATTGCGACGCGGAACTCGCGCGCGCGTTCACGCTGGCGGGGGCGGAGGCCCGGCTCGTCCACGTGGACCGGGTGCTCGCCGACCCCTCGATCATCGGGCGGGCGGACCTGATCGGGTTTCCCGGTGGGTTCAGCCACGGGGATGACATCGCGTCGGGACGTGTGATGGCGGCCCGCCTGCGGGAGCGTGCCTGGGGCGAGCTGTGCGCCGCTGCGGACCGGGGCGTGCCCATGATCGGGGCGTGCAACGGGTTCCAGGTCATGGTGCAGGTGGGCCTGCTGCCCGGTCCCGGCGTCGGGCGGGCCTGGACGCCCGAGCGGGCGCCGCGCCCCGAGGTGGGGCTGACATCGAACGCGTCGGCCCGGTTCATCGACCGGTGGGTCAAGGTGCGGTACGAGGGCTCGGGTTGCGTGTGGGCGCAGGGGCTCCGGGACGCGGGCGACGAGGAGACGATGCTGCTCCCGATTGCGCACGGCGAGGGCCGATTCGTCGCGCCCGACGCGGTGCTGTCTCGCCTGGAAGGTGCGGGGCAGGTGGTGGTGCGCTACGCGGAAGAGGTGAACGGTTCGGCGGGGGATGTCGCGGGCATCGGGGATGCGAACGGGCGGATCTTCGGCCTGATGCCCCACCCGGAGCGGTACCTCGACTGGACGCGCCACCCCTGGTGGACGCGTTTGTCCGAGGAGCAGCGGGCCGGAGACCCCCCGGGCCTGACGGTGTTCAAGAACGCTGTGGAGGCGGTGCGCACCCCGGCGCAGTCCGCAGCGACCGCGTGATGGTGATGGTGGGGTTCGGGGCGTGAGGTTCGGGGCGCGCGAGCCGGTTGAGACGCGGGTGATCCGGACCGGGTCCATGGCGCCCAGCCCCGCGGCGCCGGTCGCGGTGGGGCGGTGCCTTGGGTGCGGGTACCCGGTGGCGACGCTGCCGGCGGAGGCCTTGGTCTGCCCCGAGTGCGGGCGGGCGATCGACCAGGCGGTGAGCAACGACCCGATCGGGCCGGTTTCTCCTAGAGAAGCGATCCTGGCACGGCGCGGCGCGGGCCTCGCGGCTCTCGGGCTCGTGCTGGTGGTGGCGCTGCCGGTCGTGGGGGCGTTCGTCGACGCGGTGGGGTGGTGGCTGCTGTCTGCGGGGCCCGGGAGGGCGCGGAAGTCGGCGCCGAGGCTGCGGTGGAGCGTGCGCGTCTTGATCGTGCTGGGCGTGCTGACGCAGATCCTGATGTGGGTGGGCCTGGCGGACGTGTACTGGCTCAGGTTCTGGGTGCTGAACACGGTCGCGGACGATGTGGTCGCGGGGTCGCTCGTGACGCTGGCGGTGGGGGTGTGGACGCTGCGCCACGCCCTCGGATCGTGGTGGGCGACGAGACTCGCCGGTCGATCGGGCGACCCGGGGGCGGCGGGGCTGATGACCGCGAGCGGGCTGGGGGCGGTGGCGCTCGCGGTGAGCGGGTTTCTGTTGATCGTGATCGGGGTGTTCGTGTCGCACATCGCGCTGTACCCGCCCCTGTGCCTGCTGCTCCCGCTTTGGGTGGGGGCGCTGGTGGCGTGGGCGATCGGCACCGCGGTCGGGCTCACCCGTGTGGGAGAAGCGGCGGCTCGGGCGGCGGCGGGGGGGGGGCCCCCGGGGGGGGGGGTGGGGGCGGGGGTCGGGGTGGGGGCTTCCTGATTCGGTGCAGCCGGGATGGACCCCGTCCGTACACTGGTGAGATGCCCATAGAACCCGCAGAAATACCGATCCGCCCCTCGCGCGAGGTGCTCCGGGAAGACCGGCCCTGCCGGAAGTGCGGGTACAACCTGCGCGGGCTGAGGGCGGGGGACCGGTGCCCGGAATGCGGGACCGCGGTCTCCGAGTCGAAGCGCAAGTCGGACCGCTACGCGGACAACATGACCGACAGCCCGATGTGGTACCTCGTCGTGGTCGCGTGCGGGTCGGTGGCGATGGGGCTGGCGCTTTTCGGCTCGATCGGGCTCATGATCGCGGAGCGGGCGGCGTCGAGCGGGTGGAACCCCCTGAGCCCCCTGCTTGTGGCGGTGGCGGGGGGGCTGATCGCGGTCGCGTGGGTGGCGGGGGTGTGGCTCGCGACGATGAAGCGGCCCCACGGGGAGCACACGATCCGCGATGTGATTCTCGACTCGCGGACCCTGCGCTGGGTGACGCGGGGCGTGCAGCTTTTCCTGCCCCTCGCGATCGGGCTTCGGTACGCAGCGACCGCGACGGGCGCGGACTGGGCAGGGGCGCTCGCGGGGGTCGCGACGCTGGGCTGGCTCTACGGGATCGCGCCCCTGTGCGTGTACCTCGGGAGCCTGGCGGACTGGGCGGGGGATACGAACGCGGGGGGGCGGTTCCGATCCTCGGCCTGGGCGCTCGCGGTGATGGGGACGCTGGCGCTCGTGCTCGGGCTGTTCATCTCGATGCCGGTGCAGTTCAAGTTGCTGTTGACGCTGGCGGCGGTGATGTGCCTCCTGGGCGTGGGGGCGGGGGTGCTGCTCTTTGTGGCGGGGGTGGTCCAGCTCACGGTGAACAGCGTGTGGGCGGTGCAGAACTCCGGGGAGGCGCGGGCGCGGGAGGCGAGGCTCGCGGAGAAGCGCCGCCGGCAGGTCGAGCACGACATCGCCCGGGATCGTGAACGCGAGGCGCGGGCGATCAGGCAGATGGAGGCGATGGACGCTGCTGCCCCGCCCGCGCCGGAGGACGAGCTGCCGATCCCGATCGGGGACAACCTCCACCGGCGGGACGAGAGAGGGCCGGCGGGCGCGGCGGGGTCGGACACGCCCGACGCCCTTTATCGGCCCAGGCCCCGGGGCGAGCACGTGATCGCCCCGGCGAGCGACGGGACGGGGTACGACCTCGAGCCCGAGGGCGACGGCTCGCGGCGCTAACATCCCGTGGTGGAATCACAGAGATCGCCATTCCGAACGCCCGGCCCGGGCGACAAGGTGCTCGTCGCGATGTCGGGGGGCGTCGATTCGTCCGTCGCGGCGGCGATCCTGAGGAGCCGTGGGTGCGAGGTGGTGGGCGTCTTCATGCGCCTGGGTTCGCCCGGCGAGTCGCTCGAGGAACTGACGCCCTACGACGAGGCGGTGAGCGGGTGCGACCCGGAGAAGATGAAGATCGGGCACCAGGGGTGCTGCTCGGTGGGGGACGCTGCGGACGCGAGGCTGGTGGCGGCGGAATTGGGCATCCCGCTGTACGTCTGCAACTTCAAGAAGGACTTCGGGCGGATCATCGACTACTTCGTCGACGAGTACGCGGAGGGCCGAACGCCCAACCCCTGCGTGCGGTGCAACGACTGGCTGAAGTTCGGCAAGCTCCACGATTATGCACAGCAGATCGGTGCCCGCTGGGTCGCGAGCGGGCACCACGCGCGCGTGGAAGCGCGGGAGGGGCGGGCTGCGCTCCTCCGAGGCAAGGACTTTCCGAAGGACCAGAGCTACGTGCTCTTCGGCGCCGGAGCGGAGAGGCTTTCGGAGATGGTGCTGCCGGTGGGGCACATGACGAAGGTGGAAGTGCGTGCGGAGGCGGAGCGGCTGGGCTTGCCCACCTTCGACAAGCCCGACAGCCAGGAGATCTGCTTCGTCCCCGACAACGACTACGCCGGGCTCGTCGAGCGGACCAGGCCGGGCCTCGCGAGCGAGGGGCGCGTCCTCGATCAGGAGGGCAAGGAGGTCGGGCGGCACGGGGGCCAGCACCGCTTCACCGTGGGCCAGCGCCGCGGGGTGGGCGTGGCGCTCGGGTATCCCATCTACGTGGTCGACAAGGACCCCGGGAGCAACACCGTGACCGTCGGCCCGCGCGAGGCGCTCGCGGTCGAGCGGCTTGAGGCGTGGGAAGCCAACTGGCACATCGACGCGACGGGCCTGGCCGACTGGACGCCCATGCTCGCCCAGCACCGGGCGCACGGGGAGGCCCTGGCGTGCGAGGTGCGGGCGCTGACCGATGCGGAGCGCGATACGCCCAGCGGCCGGCGCGGGCGGTTCGAACTGCGGTACGAGCGAGCGGAGCACGGGGTGGCGCCGGGCCAGGCGGTGGTGCTGTACGACCCGGCGGAGCCCGAGCGGGTCGTCGGGGGCGGGTGGATCGCGCGGACGGAGAAGGCGGGGGTGGCGACCGAAGGTTCGGCGACGGAAGGGAACGCGTGAGCGACAAGAAAGTGCCGGCGGTCTTTCTGATCGGCAACAACGCGGTGAGCTGGAGCGAGCACTGGACCGGCGCGGATCTCGCGGGCGTCGGGAACGACGGCTCCGCGGACGCCGACGGGCACGTGATCGCGGCAACGGTGCTGCGCCGCGTGAACGAGGACACGCCTATGGCGCCGGTGCGGGCGGTGGTGTCGCACGGGGTCGCCCCGGCGACCGCGGTCGCCATGCTCCGCAAGATGGCGGACCTGATCGAGCGGGCGCCCGAGGTCCTGAGCGCCGAGCCCGGCAACTCCGTCCGCCGCCAGCCCGACGGGGGCGTGCACCGTGTCCGCGTGACGCTCGACGCGCTGCGTCAGGCGGCCTCGATGCTGGACGAGGAGACCCGGGCGAAGCTGATGGCCTCGTTTGACGAGATCGGCCCCGCGATCGATGACCCGCCCTCGGAACCGCCCCTGGGCGGGTGAGAGCGGGGGCTTTCCGGGCACGCTTGTGCCGGGCGAATCAGCATCGAGTGCTCGGGCTGGGGCTGGGCCCTCGCGCATCGGGCCCAACGCCCGGGGCAGCGGAGGGCGAGGGCCCGAATGAGCAGCAATTCAGCGGTTCTTCAGCCGGGCCACACCTCGGCGGTGTCTGCTGCCTGTGGTCGGAAGTGCGATCGGACCCGCCCGCAGGAGCCCCTTCATGTCCCACCGCGCCAGCAGCGATGCCGGCCCGCGAGCCGTCACGACGACCGTCTTTCGAAAGGGATGCCATGCAACTGCCCGTGTCGGCCCGGCGTGTTCCGGCCATGACCGAGGACCGCGTCAACGAGCGGATCCGCTACCGGACGATCGCCAGCATCACCCGCTTTGCCCGCCACCCCGATCTCATCGAGCGCCGTCTCGATGAGCTGGACCAGGAGTGGGACGTCGAGCGGGTGCTGGAGACGAACGCCGCGACTTTGGCGCTCACGGGGACCATCCTCGGGGTCTTGAGCGGCAAGCGGTGGCTGCTTCTGAGCGCGGTGGTGACCGGGTTCCTCCTGCAGCACGGGGTGCAGGGGTGGTGCCCGCCCCTTCCCTTGCTCAGGCGTCTGGGCGTGCGCACAGCGCGAGAGATCGAGGCTGAGCGTTACGCCCTGATGGCGCTGCGCGGTGATTTCGACGACATCGACCGTGCCAAGCCCCACGAGGCCGCGCTTGCGACCGGGCGGCTGGGCCAGCGAGGATTAAAGGTATGAGACCCGCGCTTGCAGAGGAAGAAGCCATGAACACCGTTGCCCGCGAGCCAAGACCGCAGGCCCGAACCCTGCCCGTATCAAGCCGGGTGCTGCCCGAGCCGGCGGGTGAAGCGGGCGAACGCCGGTGCGGCATCGTGCTGATCGATGACCACCCGGTCGTGCGTGCCGGTGTGCGCGCGATCGTGAGCGAGGACCCGGGCATGACGGTGCTGGGCGAGGCCCCCGACGCGGAGCGAGGCTGCGCGCTGGTGGCCCAGCTCCAGCCCGAGATTGCGATCGTGGACATCACGATGCCAGGCACCGACGGCGTCGAGGTATGCCGCACCATCACCCGCGACCATCCCGGGACCCGCGTCCTGGGCCTGTCCATGCACGGCGTCGGTCCCGAGGTTCAGCGGATGCTGAACGCGGGCGCCCGGGGGTGCATCCGCAAGGATCGCACCCCGGAGGAGATCCGCGGGGCGATCCGGTCCGTCCTGCGCGGTGACCGCCCCGTGGAGGCGTCGAACGGTAAGCGGGTCGCCGATTCCAAGGGCGACGATCGCCCGCCCGCATCGCTCGCGCCCCGGGAGCGCGAGGTGCTGCACCTGATGGCCGAGGGGCTGACGTCGGCGCAGATAGCCGCGCACCTTGGTCTTTCGACCTACACGGTGGACACGCACCGGCGCAACATCGCCCGGAAGACCGGGACGCGTTCGGTCGCGAAGCTGACCAAGCTCGCCCTGAGAGA
Source organism: Phycisphaerales bacterium (assembly GCA_036788215.1). Classification (GTDB taxonomy): domain Bacteria; phylum Planctomycetota; class Phycisphaerae; order Phycisphaerales; family UBA1924; genus DAIQNV01. The sequence continues at coordinate 37,859 of DAIQNV010000031.1, forward strand.
GGGACTCACGAGCATGTGACCAGCGTGAGGCTGAGGCCGGTTCCGCGAACGCCGGAGAGCGGTTTGGCGCGGAGCGACCTTTGAACAGGCATTGCCTGGAAAAAAGTGACGCGTGGAGCGCGATGAGCAGACAGGGCGTCGGCAGGACAGGGCGGAGCGGG
>DAIQNV010000032.1:0-37527 GCA_036788215.1 Phycisphaerales bacterium
AAGGCGAGCTAGACCACGAACGAGCAACGCCGAAGCACGATCACCCCGCCGGGTGCCGTGGTCAATCTCGCGCCAGCGAGATAGGCCACGAACACACAACTCCGAAACAACAACACCCCGCCACTTCCCCCGCCCCCTACGCCTCCACCAACCCCTCGCGAATCGCAAACCGCGCCAGGTCCACCCGATCGTGCAACCCAAGCTTGTCCATGATCGACGCCCGGTGCGCATCCACCGTCTTTGGGCTCCGGTGGATCGACTTCGCGATGTCGTTCCGCGCCATCCCCCGACCGATCATCCGCAGGATCTGCAACTCGCGGGGCGTCAGGAGCGCCAGCCTCGACGCGGGCCGCGCATCACGAAGACGCTCCGGGTGCTCCGCCGACACCCCGCACCGCTCCATCACCTCACGGCTGAACGCCACCCGCCCCGACGCCACGCGCCGGATCGACTCCGCGATCACCGAGGGCTCGTCCTTCTTCGACAGGTACCCCCACGCCCCCGCGCGGATCGCCGCGTCGAGATAGGTGTCGCGGATATACCCCGACAGCAAAACCGCCCGCGCCTCCGGCGCCGACTTCACCAGATCCTCGATCGCCTCAAAGGCGTCGCGCCCGGGCATGTCGACATCGAGCAGCACAACGTTGGGCCTCAGTTCCTCGACGAGACGAGACAACTCGTCGGCCTTATCCAGACCGCCGACGACCTCGATGTCGGGCTCGTTCCCGAGTCGGGCGCGCAGACCTTCCACAACAAACGCGTGGTCATCGACGCACAACACTCGGATCGGCCCGCGCGAATCCCCCGGTGCGGGTTCTGACATACCAAGCCCTCGATCTTCAGCCGGGCTGGGACCGGCCGAGTACCGAACCATAGATCCGCCGAAGCTCCGACAACCCCGCTCGGGCCGAGACAACCCCGGATATCCCCTCGGAATCAGCAGAATCAGAATTTGACACGACCCGCAACACCACCAACTCACGAGAACTCGGGACTCCCGCGGCGCTCTCCGCATCCGTCACGAGCACATCCACACCCTCAAAATCCCCCGTATAGGGCAGACATTCCCACCCGAGCGACTGCAGCACCTGCTCGTGGATGCTCCGCACGCGCTGGTCGCTCAGGTCGAGCGCCGCCACACCCCGCAGCTCCGGCGCGGGCTCCGGCGCCAGGACCAGGGCCCGCCGCGTCTCCACCCGCAACGCCCGAGCCTCCGGCAGGATCAGGCGGACGCAGGTGCCCGAGCCCGGATCCGACTCGATCTCCACCTTCCCCCCGAGACCCAGCACGAACGCGTTCACGATGCTCAGCCCGAGCCCCGTCGAAAGGGTCCGCGTCTTCGTGCTGAAGAAAGGCTCGAGCGCCCGCGCCCGCGTCTCCGCCGACATGCCACGCCCGTTGTCCGACACCTCCAGCACCGCCCCGCCCGCCGCCGCCGCCGCGATCCGCACCTCCACCCGGGGCTCCGCAGCCTCGTTCACCGCCTCCGCCGCGTTGAGCACCAGGTTCACCACCGCCTGCGTCAGGCGATGGTGCTCCCCCCGCACGCGGGGCAGCCCCTCGCCGACCTTCGCCTCGAACTCGACACGCTCCCCGGGCACCCGCTCCACCAGCGCCCCCACCTCGTCCCACCACGCCCCGAGGTCGATCGACTCCGCCCTCACCATCCCCCGCGCCCCGTGCGTGTCCGTCAGCGACCGCAGCGAATCCGCGAGCCGCTCCAGGACTTGCAGCCCGCTCCCGATCGCCTCCGCCGCCGACCGCACCGGCGCATCCGCCGCGCCCACGATCGTGTCGAGGTGACACCGCACAGGCAGCAGCACGTTGTTGATGTCGTGCCCCAGCCCCGCCGCGAGCTGGCCCACCGCCGCCTGGCGCTCCGCGCGGGCCAATTGGTCGTGGCTCTCCGCCAAGGCCCGCGTCCGCTGCTCGACCAGCCTTTCCAGATGCTCCCGATAGTCCGCCAGCTCCGCCTCCGCCCGGCGCTGCTCTGTCACATCCTGCCCGAACGCGCACGCCGCGACGGGCCGCCCATCGGGGTCCCGCAGGAGGCTCCGCGCCCAGTGCATCGACCGCCACACGCCCGACGCCGACAGCAGCCGGCGCTCACGGTGCACCGTGTACTCCCCCCGCGTCATCGCCCGTTCCAGCTCCCTCCGCGCCGCATCACGGTCCTCCTCAGGCAGCGTCAGGTCGTACCAGTCACGCCCGATCACCTCCTCGCGATCCCGCTCCAGCGTCTGCAGCATCGTGTCGTTGCAGTCGAGCACCGTCCCGTCCGGGCTCAGCACCACGCCCGCCAGGCTCACGCTGCGAAAGACATCGCGGAACCGACGCTCCGACTCGCGCAGCGCCCGCTCCGCCAGGCGCTGCTCCGTCACGTCGATCCCCACCCCCCACGCCCGCCACCCCGGCACCGGGCACCGCGTCGCCACGTTCGACCACAGCACCCGGCGCGTCGAACCATCCGAACAGTGCAGCGGACGCTCCAGCATGTCGAAGTCGCCCGACACAAACTTCTCCAGCGAACGCTTGTCCGCCGGAAAGATCAACGACGACGACGCACGCACGCCCAGCAGCTCGTGCCCCTCGTACCCCGTCAGCATCTGCGCGTGCGCGTTCCAGAACACCGGGCGAAGCTCCTCATCCAGCGCCCACACCAGGACCGGCAGGCTGTCGATGATCGACCGCAGCCGACGCTCCGACTCACGCAGACGACGCTCCGCGATCGCACGCTCCGTGATGTCCTCTGCCAGCGAAGCCACACCCAGCACCCGCCCATCCTCGTCACGAAGGGGCGTGTTGTACCAGCGGCACAGCACCGTCCGCCCGTCCTTCGTCATGTTCGTGTTGGTGTTGGCCTCGCCCCCGGTGCCCAAGGTCAGCATCTCCCACACCTCGTCGACCTGCCCCCGCGACTCCGGGTGCACGATCAACGGGAACAGGTCGTTCGTCGCCGCCTCCTCAGCGGTAAACCCGAAGATCTTCTCCGCCGCCGGGTTCCACAGCCGCGCCGTCCGATCGAGGTTCCACTCGATCGACGCCAAGGGCGTCCGCTGAAAGTGCGCCGACAGGCGCTGCTGGTTCGCCCGGAACACCCGGTCCGAAGCCTCGGTCGGCACGACCGACACGCTCACCACGAACGACCACCCCGCCGCCGCGCCGCCCCCCTCCCCGCCCGCATCGTGCCGCGCCATCAGCTCCAGGTGCGTCAACCCGTCCGTCCGCACAGCCCGCACCGGCCCCGCCACACCCGGCCCCGCCCGGCGCGCCTCCTCCAGCAGCGAAGCGATCCCTGTCCGGTGAGGCTCCAAAAACGCCGACGCCAGCGACTCCCCCAGCCGCAGGCCCAGGACCGACTCCCCTGCCGGGTTCGCCCCCACCACCCGCCCACCGCCATCCAAAAGCGCCACGCCCCCCGGAGAGAGCAACAGCGCCCGGCACATCGCCGTCTCCTCCGCTGCGCCCGCCCGCGATCCGTCCATGTCGCGACCTCCCCGTGCGCCCGCCGCACCACACAGGGATCGTACACGCACCCGCGCGATTCACCAAGACCGACCGCGCACGCCCGAGAACAACCGGCGCACCGGCCCCCGGACCGGCCTCACCGGATGAACAGCATCTCCCGGTAGCTGGGCAGGGGCCACAGGTCCGCCGCGATGTTCACCTCGAGCTCATCCGCCAGCGCCCGCACCTCATCCATCAGGGGCATCACCTTCGTCCGCAGGTGCTTCGCGTGCGCCAGAGGGCTCTCGTCGTGGAAGTTGTCCGCCTCGTCGAGCGCATCCACCGCCGCGCGGAACCGCCCCACTAGGTCGACGAACGCCCCGAGCGCCCGCCGCTCCGTCGGGCTCTCCACGCCCGCGCCCTCAGACGAAGTCACCGCCTCCGCCATCACCCGCTGATACCGAAGCGCCGCCGGCAGCATGAGCTGACGAGCCATCAGCACCATCTGCTCGCTCTCGATCTGCACCTGCTTCGAGTACTTCTCCAGGAAAATCGTCACCCGGCTCTCCGTCTCCGCCGGGCTCAGCACCTTGTACTTCTTGAACAGGTCCTTCGACTTCTTCGACCCCAGCACCGGGATCGCCGCCACCGAATCCTTCAGGTTCGGCAGCCCACGCTTCTCCGCCTCCGCGTGCCACTCCGCCGAGTAGTTGTCCCCGTTGAAGATCACCCGCTTGTGATTCTTGATCACGTCCTTCAGCACACGCTGCGCCGCGTTCTCCAGCTTCTCAGGACGCTGCTTGCGGTTCACCAGCGCCTCGAGCTCGCCCGCCACGTAGTCCAGGCTCTCCGCAACGATCGTGTTCAGCACCGTGTTCGGCCACGCCACCGCAGCCGAGCTCCCCACCGCCCGGAACTCGAACTTGTTCCCCGTGAACGCGAACGGGCTCGTCCGGTTCCGGTCCCCCGAGTGACGCGGGATCTGCGGAAGGCTCCGCGCACCAAGGTCCATGTCCCCACGCTTCAGCGTCCGGCTCGGCGTCCCCTTCTCGATCTGCTCCACGATGTCCGTCAGCATGTCCCCGAGGAAGATCGAGATGATCGCCGGCGGCGCCTCGTTCGCGCCCAGCCGGTGATCGTTGTTCGCGCTCGCGATCGACGAACGCATCAGGTCCGCGTGCAGGTCCACCGCGCGGATCACCGCCGCCAGGAACACCATGAACTGCAGGTTCGTGTGCGTCTCGTCCTGCGGATCAAGGAGGTTCACCCCCGTGTCCGTCGCCATCGACCAGTTGTTGTGCTTCCCCGACCCGTTCACCCCGGCAAAGGGCTTCTCGTGCAGGATCGCCTGCATCCCGTACCGCGGCGCCACACGCTTCAACGTCTCCATCACCAGCATCTGGTGGTCGCAAGCCACGTTCGCCAGCTCGAAGATCGCCGCCACCTCGAACTGACCCGGGGCCACCTCGTTGTGACGCGTCGACACCGGCACGCCCAGCCGGTACAGCTCACGCTCCACCTCCGCCATGTACGCGTTCACGCGGGGCGGGATCGCGCCGAAGTAGTGGTCCTCCAGCTGCTGACCCTTCGGGGGCTTCGCCCCAAAGAGCGTCCGGTCGCAGCTCAGAAGATCGGGCCGGGCAAAGTACAGGTTCCGGTCGACCAGGAAGTACTCCTGCTCGCACCCAAGCGTCGTCCCCACGCGGTTCACGCCCTGGTCCGTCCCGAAGAGCTTCAGGATCCGCATCGCCTGGTGGCTCAGGGCCTCGATCGACCGCAGCAGGGGCGTCTTCTTGTCGAGCGCCTCCCCCGTCCAGCTCACAAAGGCCGTCGGCACGCACAGCGTCGCAAAGTTCGGCCCACGCACGATGAACGCCGGGCTCGTCGGGTCCCACGCGGTGTACCCACGCGCCTCAAACGTCGCCCGAAGCCCGCCCGACGGGAAACTCGACGCGTCCGGCTCGCCCTGCACCAGGCTCGTCCCGCTGAACGCGAAGAGCACGCGACCCTCACCCGAAGGAACGATCATCGAGTCGTGCTTCTCAGCCGTCGACCCCGTCAAGGGCTGGAACCAGTGCGTGTAGTGCGTCGCACCACGCTCCGTCGCCCAGTCCTTCATCGCCGTCGCCACCACGTCCGCCACCGAAGGATCAAGACGCTCGCCGTGCGTGATCGTCCGCAGCAGATCCTTGAACACCTGCTTCGGAAGACGAGACTGCATCTCCGTCACGCCGAACACATCGCACCCGTAGTACTCGTCCACCCGCGCCGCGTTGTTCTGGTCACGCGGCGCCAGGTTCCAGGCTGTAGCAGCAGAAGCAGCAGCCTCGCGGGCATTCGGGAAGGTCATCGCACAGATCTCCAGATCGCTCGTTCGCCGCAACACCCGCGGCTTGCCAACCACACCAGGACCGGGCCGAACACCGGCCCGGCCGAGCCGGTCATCGTCTATCCAGGGTCGTTCCGTCTCGCGCCCCGGACGGTCGGGCCGATCATAACCGCGCCACAACACAGCCGCAGACGCCCACACCCACGCAACGCACCAAACCCCTCAAAAACTGAGGCGCACAGCCACCCCGACCTCTTCCACCTCTTCCCCCCGATGGCCGATCGCCGATCTCCGATCCCCTCCCCCTACTCAAACGCATACGTGAAAGCGTTCTCGGCAACCCCAACCTTCACCTTCTTGATCTCCCCGCCCTCCATCATCTTCACCAGGAACGCCCCCGAGATCTCCGGCAGCATCGTCTGCGTCAGGATCGCATCGATCATCCGACCGCCCGACTCCAGCTCCGTGCACCGCGAAGCGATCAGGTCGATCACCTCCGGAGCCACCTCGAAGGTCGCCCCGTGCGACTGCATCACCCGCTTCTCGATCCGCCCGAGCTGCAGCCGCGCGATCGCCCGGATCATCTCGTCCGAAAGGGGGTAGTACGGGATTACCACCAGACGCCCGAGGAGCGCCGCCGGGAACTCCTTCAGCAAGGGCTCCCGCAGGGCCTTCTGCATCCCCTCCACCGAAGGCATTAGGTCCGGGTCCTTGCACATGTTCATGATCAGGTCCGAACCCGCGTTCGTCGTCAACAGGATGATCGTGTTCTTGAAGTCGATCCGCCGACCCTCCCCGTCCTCCATCACGCCCTTGTCGAACACCTGGAAGAAGATCTCGTGCACGTCCGAGTGCGCCTTCTCCACCTCGTCCAGCAGCACCACCGAGTAGGGCTTCCGCCGCACCGCCTCGGTCAGCACCCCACCCTCCCCGTACCCCACGTACCCGGGAGGCGCCCCCTTCAGGGTCGACACCGTGTGCGCCTCCTGGAACTCGCTCATGTTGATCGTGATGATGTTCTGCTCGCCCCCGTACAGGCTCTCCGCCAGCGCCAGCGCCGTCTCCGTCTTGCCCACGCCGCTCGTCCCCGCCAGCATGAACACCCCGATCGGCTTGTTCGGATTATCAAGCCCCGCCCGGTTCGTCTGGATCGTCCGAGCGATCGCCTTGAGCCCGTGGTCCTGCCCGATCACCCGCTGCCCCAGGGTGTCCGCCAGCTTCAGCACCGCCTCGATCTCGTTCTTCACCATCCGCCCGACCGGGATCCCGGTCCAGTCCGCCACCACCGCCGCCACCGCGGTCTCGTCGCAGCTCGCCAGGATCAGGGGTGTATCCCCCTGCAGCTCCTTCAACTCGTCCTGCAGCCCCTTCAGCTTCCCCGTCAGCTCCGCCCGCTCCTCCTCGGTCAGCTCGGGCGTCGCCGCCGCCTCCGCGCCCTCCTCCACCTTGCTCCCGGTCCCCTCCACACTCCCCGTCCCAGCAGGCCCGCGCAGCTTCGCACGCACCGTCAGGATCTCGTCCACCAGCCCCTTCTCCACCTTCCAGTTCTTCTCCAGCGTCTCCAGCCGCGCCTTCTCGTCACTCACCAACTGCGTGATCGCACCCAGCCGCGCCGTGTGCGTCAGCCCCACCCGCTCCTCGCTCTCCAGGATGCTCTTCTCGTGCTCCAGCGCGATGATCCGCTTCCGCGTGTCATCCACCTCCGCAGGTACCGCGTGCTGGCCGATCGCCACCCGCGCGCACGCCGTGTCCAGCAGGCTCACCGACTTGTCCGGCAGCTGCCGCGCCGGGATGTACCGGTGGCTCAACACCACCGCCGCCTCGATCGCCTCGTCCAGGATCTGCACCTTGTGGTGCTTCTCGAACGCCCCCGCGATCTTCCGCATCATCAGGATCGCGCGCGCCTCATCCGGCTCATCCACCTGCACCGTCTGGAACCGCCGCGTCAGCGCCGGGTCCTTCTCGATGTGCTTCTTGTACTCCGCCCACGTCGTCGCCGCGATCGTCCGCAGAAGCCCGCGCGCCAGCGCCGGCTTGAGAAGCTGCGCCGCATCACCCGTCCCCGAAGCCCCCCCCGCACCGATCAGCCGGTGTACTTCATCGATGAAGATGATCGTCGGCGTCGTCGACCCCTGCACCTCCTCGATCACCTGCTTCAGCCGCTCCTCGAACTCGCCCTTCATGCTCGCGCCCGCCTGCAGGGCGCTCACGTCCAGCTCCAGCAGCCTCACCCCCTGCAGGGGAGGAGGCACATCCCCCTCCACGATCCTGTGCGCGAACCCCTCCGCCACCGCCGTCTTCCCCACGCCCGCCTCGCCCACCAGGACGGGGTTGTTCTGCCGACGACGCATCAGGATGTCCACCACCTGCCGCGTCTCCTCGTCGCGACCCACGATCGCGTCGATCTTCCCCGAACGCGCCTCCTCCGTCAGGTCCTTGCAGAACCGCTTGAGCGCCTCCTCCTTCCCCATCGCCGCAGGAGCCATCGCCCCGCTCGCCTCGCCGGGCACCGCGCCCCCGCCCACACGCGACCCGTCCGTCGCCGAGAGCCGCGCCTCCGGGCTCTCCCCCACGATCGACTCCCACCCGTCGCTCAGCGCGTCCGCCCCGATCTTCTCGAACTGATCGCTGATCGCGGTCAGCCCCCGCTGCAGGCCCTTCGTCTTCAGGATCCCCACCAGCACATGCCCGCTGCGGATGCTCGACTCGCTGAAGAGCAGCGTCGAGTAGGTCCACGCCCGCTCGATCGCCTCCTCCAGCTCAGGCGCGAACCCGCTCAGGCTCCCCGCACCCCGGGGCAGCCGGTCCAGGCTCGAAGTGATGTCCTGCGCCAGCTTCGCCGCGTTCAGATCAAAGTGCCGGATGATCCGGTGCAGGTCCGAATCCTGCAGCTGCAGCACCTGGTGCAGGAAGTGCACCAGCTCCACGCGCGGGTTCCCCCGCATCTTGCAGAACACCGTCGCCGCCTCGCTCGACTTGTAGCACAGGCTGTTCAGCTTGCCAAAGAGGGACTTCAGGCTGATCTCCGCCATGGCTCACTTCTCCATAATCGAGGCAAACCCGCCAACGCGCGGGCGCTTTGTGCACCGGACAACTCCGACCCAGAAACCACCGCACAGGCTTCACGCCAGCGCGACAGACATATCCGACCGCTCCGGACCCCGCAGGATCAACTGATCCGGGTCGGTCGGCAACGGGTCACTCATGATCCAGCTCGTCCACCCCAGCCGCGCGCCACCGGCGCTCGCCGGCGCCCCGAGCCGCGTCCCCGTCGCCTCCTCCTTGCGCAAGACCAGCTGCGCCTCCCACATCAACTCCAGACCGATGTGCTGGCGAACCCACCCCGTCAACCGACGGAAACCAGGAGTCCCGGGCAAAAACCGCTCGTACCGCTCACGGCTCATCGGCCCCAGCCGCAGCCGGAAGGTCTGCTGGCAGTCCCAGTGCCGCGTCCCGATGATCGCGCTGACCCCGAGCGTCCCCGTCTCCGGGCTCTCGCCCAGCCTGAGCTGCGCATCCCCGGGCAGGTCCATCCACCGCCCCACGAACTCGACCACCTCGCAGGTCACGCCGAAGTCCTCGACCACCACGTCCTCGATCGACTCCGGGGGACGCGTCTGGTTCGACAGCCGACCCGCGAAGTACCACTTCGCCCGGTCCGGCACCGCATCCCGGTTCCGTAGGGAAGGCGAGCCCACCCCCGTCAGGCACGAGAGGTAGTACCCGTACCGGTCCGTCAGCTCGTCCCCCCGCGCCGCCCGGTCCCGCAGCACCTCCGGACGGTTCATCGCCCACGCCCGGTAGAAGAGGCTGATCGCCCGGTGGTGGAAGATGTCGAGGAACCGCAGGAGCGTCGTGTCCTTCGCGTCCCGCACCCGGTCCCGCGCATACTCCGTCAGGTGCAGGGGCAGAGGCCCGTTCGCCCCGAGCAGCCCCATGAACGCCACCTCGAGCCGCCCAGGCCCCGCCGCCTCCTCACGCACCCCACCCGCCCCAACCGCCCCACCAGCCCCGCCGCCATCCCGCCCCTCGCCATCCACGCTCCGCGCCCGCGCCGCCCCCGGGCTGAACGACTTGATCGTCGAAGGCTCGAACGCCAAGGACGCACCCTGGCTGAACCGCACCGGGTCCTGGCGCAGCCGCAGCGTCGACCCCAGCATCGGGCCGCCGTCACCCATCACCGCCTCGATCCGCCGCACCGCCGTAAAGAAGTCAAAGGCGTGCGGCCGCTCCATCAGGCGGAGAATCAGAGCAAATGTCGCCGACCGATCCGGGTGGGCCATCGCATGATCTCACCGCGCTCGCGCGTCCGCACGACCGTTTCCGTGAACGAATTCAATGACACATACTTCGCGAAAAACCGCTCGAGCACCGCGCCGAGCAAAAAGCAGCCTGTCCCCTCGAAATACGCCTCCTCCAGCTCCACGCTCACCTCGATCCCCCGCGCAAAGGTCACCGGGCCCCTCACCGGTGCCCGCCGGCTCACAGGCCGGCTCTTCACACTCCGGACACCATCGATCTGCTTGCGCACCCCCGCGTCCGCCACATCCGCGTACAGCCGGAGCAGGTCCCGCAGCCCCGTCGCCCCCCGCGAAGCCCCGGAAACAGTCGAGGTGCCCGCCTCGGGCTTCGCCCCCCCACCGCTCTCCTTCGCCGCACCCCGACCGGCGCCTCTTTCGACACCCCGATCGACACCCAAGTCCTCTTCGACATCCAGCAGGCTCAGGTAGTTCAGGCTCAGGTGGCTGATCAGGCGCCACAGGGGATCCCCGTCCGCCGGGCTCGCCCGCGGAGGCGTCGGCCCCGCCACCACCCGGATCGACTCCAGCGCCGCACCCGACTCGATCGTGAAGTCCGTCCGCCCCTGCCCCACAGGCATCCGCAAAGGCAGGTCCCGGTTCGTGCACCGCGTCATCACCGCCAGCTGCCGCAGCGCACTGGAATAGGGCGACGAGTCCGCGTCCACCAGGCTGATGAACGCCTCGCTCCCGGGATAGCTCGACCGACGCCCCTGCCGACGCTCCCGGTCCGCCATCTCCCGCGATTCGCGCGACACGCTGAAGAACGCACGACCCTCCCCCGTCTCCTCGTCGCTGTCCCGCGCCTGGTAAAAGGGCCGGAACGCCCGCTCCTCCGTCGCACGGCTCCCGTACCCCGTCACCTCGAGAATGTCATAAATCTCGTAATCGAGGGGCCGCGTCCGGTCCGGCACCACGTGGAACTCATGCACCCGGTCCGACACATGGATCCGGTCCGCCCGCCGCGGGAACAGGTTGATCGCAGGCGTGCAGTGCAGGCACAGGCTCGACTCATCGAGCGCCGACTCCAGCTCCACGTCCGTCTCGTCCAGCAGGATGAGGATCTCGACCTCGTTCCCCTCCACCGCCCCGAACGCCTCGCGCAGCCCCGTCAACTCCGCAAAGCAGAACCGCTGCGGGAACGCGAAGTACTCGTGCAGGTGCCGGTACCCCTCAAACCCCCGGCTCGTCACCGGCATCAACGCCTCGTCATCCCGGAACCCGGGCTGACGCAGGTGCTCCCGAGCCTTCAGCCGAGCGCCCCCCGAGGGCCCCCGCCCGGGCTTCCGGGGCGTCCGCACCAGGAGCTCCGTCGCGTGCCCGAAGATCTGCTCATAAATCCGGACCGGGATATCACCGGACCCCCGCAGGAAGAAAGGCAGCCGATCCACCGGCAACTCGCGCACAGACAACCCCGCCGTGACGCGCAGCTTCACCCGTATCGCCGCCGCAGGCCTCGCCCCCGCAGGCAGATCCAGCGAACCGAGGTCCCGATCATGGTAACTCACCGAACCCACTTCCAGGGGCCACAGCGTCACCCCCTGCGCCGTCCGGTACTCACAAGCCGTCTGCTCCGTCCGCCCGATGTTGCTCCGCAGCGCTGTTCCACGTGGAACACTCAGCCCCTCCGCGAGGGCGGTGTCCTGCAGGTCGGGCTGCATCTGGACCACGCACATCGAGGGGACGGGGCAGAGGAGCTGGGGGAATACAGATTCGAGGAGGTGGCGGGTGAAGCGGGGGAACTCCGCGTCCAGCTTGAGCTGGACGCGGGCGGTGAGGAAGGCGAAGCCTTCGAGTAGGCGTTCTACGTAGGGATCGGCGCACTCGAACTCGTCGAGCGCGAGGCGGCCCGCGATCTTGGGGTATTCGCGCGCGAACTCCGCGGCGGTCTCGCGGACGTGCCTCAGTTCGCGTTCGTAGTAACGGACGAGTCTTCGGTCCATTGCTGTAGCACCTCAGCCGGAGCGGCTCTCCTCGACGCGGTACTGGCCGGTCTCGAGGTCGAGCTGGGTTTTGACGAAGAGCGGCTCGGGGACGGGCTGGGCCCAGAGGTCGCCCGAGATCTCGATGGTCAGCGTGTTGCCCGCCTCGTCGTCGGTGCGGATGGCGCGGACGCGGACGGTGCCCGGGGTGACCCTGGGCTCGTAGCGCTCGACCGCGTTGCGGACGACGCGCTCGAGGGCCGAGAGGTCGAGGCCCGAGGCGGTCTGCCCGGTGTGGTCGCGGACGCCATAGTTGACGACGGAGCGGGCGACCTCGGGGTAGTCGGCGAGTTCCTCGTCGGAGAAGTGGGCGGCGGTGTTGAGCAGCCAGCTGAGGTCGCGCAGGACCGCCTCCCGGACCTGGCGGAGGCTGAAGACGCGCCGGTCACGGCTCTCGCGCTTTGCGGTCGGCTCGTCGTCGGTGAGACGGTCGAGCAGGCAGGGCTGGAGGCGTTCTGAAGGGGTGAGGTCGGCCATGGTCAGGCGTCCTGACCCCCGGCGGCCTGCTGGGCCGCGGACTCGCCCGCGCTGTGGGGGGCGGGGACCCACTCGGGGCCGAAGCAGATGCGGCGGGTCTGGAGCATGGCGTGGTCGCCCTCGGGGGTGGCCCAGAGGCGCTGGCCCACCCCGATGAAGGTCTCGGCGCCGGCGTCGATGAAGTCGGTCTTGCGGGCCATCCGGGCGGCGTCGTCGGTGGAGGACTCGGTGCCGGGGTAGCGGACGGGCATGAAGCCGATCGAGTCGCCCCCGTTGGTCCAGCGGAGGGTGACGGGCAGCCAGACGACGTCGCGGAGGTCGCTGGGGGCTTCGATGTCGATGGCGGCGACATTGTTCATGGGGACCCAGTAGTACCGCCCCTCGATGATGCACTCGAAGACCGGGCCCAGGCGCTCGTCGGCGTCGGCGAGCCACTCGAAGGGCCTGGCGTCGGCGAAGCCCGAGACGGCGGGGGCGCTCTCGAAGGCGTCGGCGCGGAGGGCGGCTGCCTCAGATGGATGGCCGGTCGCGAGGAGGCGGACGGACTCGAAGAGCTTGCCGATCCACTCCTGGGGCTCGCCCATGACGAGGGGGGTGCGTTCGCCTGCGAAGACCTTGGCCCGCAGGGCTTCGCACTGGAGGGCGGAGCGGCAGGCCTGGGCCATGAGGAGTGTCTTGGGGTCCATCTCCGCGGCGACATTGAGCTGGGTGAGGGCGCGGTCCCAGCGACCGAGGACGCAGAGGAGCTGGAAGAGGAAGACGCGGAGCTCGGGCTTGGCGGGGTTGTTCCTGACCTCGTCCTGCAGGGCGGCGAGGGCCTCGTCGAGTTTCCCGGCCTTTACGAGCTCTTCGGCTTTCACGGTCTCGTCCCCCGGTGGTGGTTCGGCTGGCGGGCGGGGCGCCCGTCCTGCTAGACGGGGCGGTTCTCGGTGACACTCCACGCCGACTGGGTGGTGGTGCCCTGGCCGCCATCGCTGGCGAGCTTGGTGTACTCGACCTTGATTTCAGTGTACTGGAAAGCGAACTGCTCGATGACGAGGCCCTGGGGGCCGGCGACGTCGATGTTGGTGTTGTAGTCGACGATGACGGCGTTCTGGAAGGTGTAGCGGAGGAGCGGGACGCGTTCGGCGTCGGAGCGGATGACGTCGAGCTTCGCCTCGGCGATGACGCGCCCGGTGCAGGCGTGCAGGAGCAGGGCGGGGGTGGCGGAGTCGGGGTACTTGGTGACGCGGAAGGGGGCGTGGTTGGCGGAGCCCCGCGCGGTCGAGGCCTGGCCCCCGAAGGCGCCCGAAAGGGAACGCTGCACGCCACTCTGGATGGAGTGGAGGGTCATCCACTCGTCGTGCTGGCTGTCTCTCGACTCGCCCTTGATGTTGGTCATCTTGAGGTAGAGAAAGACAGACATCGCGCTCCCCTGAACTGAGAACCCGGCGGGGCGGTTTCAACCACCCCGCCGGGGGACATTCGACGCGTGGCCGCCCGGTGGGGGGCGGTCACGCTCAGCAGCGGACCGGAGGCGGATCAGACGGCCTTGTTGGTCTGGGTGCTCCAGCCGGCCTGGATGGAGCCGCCGGTCTTGCCGCCACCGGAGGGGTCGGTCGGGGTGTACTCGAGGTGGATCTCTCCGTAGCGGACGGAGACCTCTTCGCCCGGGATGGTGTCGGTGCTGCCGGCTTCGCCGGTGGGGCGGACGGAGGAGATGATCAGGTCCTTGAAGGTGTACTTCATGAACACGGTCTTCTCGCCCATGGCGCGGCAGATTTCGAGGGTCGCGCTCGGGATGTGCTTGCCCGAGGAGCAGTGCAGGAAGAGGGCGGGGCTGGCGGCGTCGAGGCGCTTCTTGATGAGGAAGTCGCCATGGTCGGCCTTGCCGCCGGCGTGGGAGCCCCGGCCCGAGCCGCCTCCGGCGGAGGCCTGGGCGATGAGGTGGCTGAAGCCGTCGACTTCGATCCACTCGGGGTGCGCGTCGTCGGTGCTGTCGCCCTTGATGCCCTCGATCTGCCAGTACGCGTCGAATGCCATTGGTGGTCCTCCTGAGCGTGGTGCTCGCGTGCGTTCGTCCGGTGCGGTCCAGGGCGACGTGCCTTGGTTTCCGGTCGATGCTTTCCCTGATGACACCGAAGCGAGGAACGCTCGGCATCACTCACGCGGCTTGAACGCAGGAAACGGGGCCGGTGAGCGGATTTTTGAATCGGGCGTCCGGCGGGGGGCCGGACGCCCGGGTTTGTGCGGTCTGGCGGGCCTGCTGGGGCCCTTTTCTCGTCCCGGGGGGGCGATTGCCTCGCCCGGGGGTTACTTCGCGGACGGGAGCTTGGAGACGAGGCGGAGCGAGACGCTCAGGCCCTCGAGCTGGTAGTGCGGGCGGAGGAAGAACTGGCTGGAGTAGTAGCCCGGGTTGCCTTCGACCTCCTGGACCATGACCTCCGCGGCGGCGAGGGGGCGGCGGGCCTTGGCCTCCTCGGAGGCGTTGGCGGGGTCGGGCTCGACGTACTGCTGGATCCAGTTGTTGAGCCAGCGCTCCATGTCGGAGCGCTCCTTGAACGAGCCGACCTTGTCGCGGACGATGCACTTGAGGTAGTGGGCGAAGCGGCAGGTGGAGAAGAGGTAGGGGAGGCGGGCGCCGAGCTGGGCGTTGGCGGAGGCGTCGGGGTCGTCGTACTCCGCGGGGTTGTGCAGCGACTGGGCGCCGACGAAGACGGCGTAGTCGGTGTTCTTCCAGTGCGAGAGGGGCATGAAGCCGTTCTTGGCGAGCTCGGCCTCGCGGCGATCGGTGATCGCGATCTCGGTGGGGCACTTCATGTCGACGCCGCCATCGTCGGTGGGGAAGGTGTGGACGGGGAGGCCCTCGACCATGCCCCCGGATTCGACGCCACGGATCTGGGAGCACCAGCCATAGTTCTTGAAGGCGCGGTTGATGTTGACGGCCATGGCGTAGGCGGCGTTGGACCAGCTGTACTTGTTGTGGTCGTTGCCGGTGGTGTCTTCCTCGAAGGCGAACTCCTCGACGGGGCTGGTTTTGGCGCCGTAGGGGAGTCGGGCGAGGGTGCGGGGCATGGCGAGGCCCAGGTACTTGGCGTCCTCGGACTCGCGGAGGGAGCGCCAGGGGGCGTACTCGGCGGTGCCGAAGATCTTGGTGAGGTCACGCGGGTTGGAGAGGTCCTGCCAGGACTCCATGTTCATCACGGAGGGCGAGGTGCCGGTGATGAAGGGCGCGTGGGCGGCGGCGGCGATCTGGGCCATGCCCGAGAGGATCTCGACGTCGGGTGGGGAGTGATCGAAGTAGAAGTCGCCGACGAGGCAGCCGTAGGGCTCGCCGCCGGGGGTGCCGAACTCTTCTTCGTAGAGCTTCTTGAAGAGGGGGGACTGGTCCCAGGCGGCGCCCTTGAACTTCTTGAGGGTCTTGCCGACGTCCTTCTTGGAGATGTTGAGGACGCGGATCTTGAGGGTCTCGTCGGTCTCGGTGTTGGAGACGAGGTGGTGGAGGCCCCGCCACGAGCCTTCCATCTGCTGGAAGTCGTCGTGATGGAGGATGAGGTTGACCTGCTCGGAGAGCTTGCGGTCGAGCTCGGCGATGATGGCCTCGATGGACTTGACCGCGTCGTCGGAGATGAGGTTGGCGGCGGACATCGCCTGCTCGGCGAGGGTGCGGACGCCGGCCTCGATGGCCTCCTTCTGCGAGTCGGACTTCGGCTTGAAGTTCTTCTCGAGGAGGGAGGCGAACTCGCCGGCTTCGAACTGCTCGCCGGCGGCCTGTGAGAGTGCGCTTGCTTCTGGCATGGCTTACTCGCCTCCTTCTGCGGCCCCACCGGCCCCACCGGGCTTGCCGGCGCCCGAGGAGATGGCCTGGAGGAGCGTGGGGTCCTTGAGGGCCTTGGCGATGAGTTCCTCGGCGTTGCCCTTGCCATCCATGTAGGCGAGGAGGTTGGCGAGCTGCTCGCGGGCCTCGAGGAGCTGGCGGAGGCCCTCGGTCTTGCGGGCGACGGCTGCTGGGGAGAAGTCGTCCATCGACTCGAAGGTGAGGTCGACGGCGATGTTGCCCTCGCCGGTGAGGGTGTTGGGGACCTGGAAGGCGACGCGGGGCTTCATCGACTTCATGCGGTCGTCGAAGTTGTCGACGTCGATCTCGAGGAACTTGCGGTCGGCGACGCCCGGCAGGGGCTCTTCGGACTTGCCGGAGAGGTCGGCCATGACGCCCATGACGAAGGGGAGATTGATCTTTTTCTCTGCGCCGTAGAGCTCCAGGTCGTACTCGATCTGGACTCTGGGGGCCCTGTTTCGGGCGATGAACTTCTGGCTGCTGGCTTTGGCCATGTGCCTCTCCTATCTGCGTTTCGCCGTGGTGCGGCGTTCTGGTCGGCCCGGGCCGGGCTGGGCTTGGTTCGGGCTTTTGGGTGCGGGCTTGTGCTGGTTGCTCGCGTCAGGTGAGTCTGACGGGTTCGAAATCCTGCTTGGTCTTGGGGGCGGGCCTCGGGCCCGATGCGGAGGTTTCGGAGTTGCTGGAGGAATTGGCGGAGATCTGCTCGAAGGCTTCGGCGCCGCCGACGACCTTGAGCTGGTTGACCGCGTCGGGCGTGAGGTCTCGGATGATGTCGATGAACGACATGGAGGCGAGGCGGCGGGCGCGGTGGAGGAGGAGTGGGACGGGGCTGGAGGGCTCGGCCTTGGCGTAGTAGTCGATGATCTTGTTCAGGGCGGTGATGACGTCGTCGCGGGAGTTGATGGAGCCGGAGAGGGGGGCCGGGGCGGGCCCGGCGGGTGCGACGGCGCCGGCGCCGGCCTGGGCGTGGCCACCTGCGGCAGGGGCGGCGCCCTGGTCGGGCGCGGGGGCGGCGCCGAGGCCCCGCTTGGCGAGTTGGTCGGCGAGGTGGTGGTTGAGTTCCTTGAGGGCGTCGTGCCAGCCTGTGAGGTCGGGGGCCTTGCCGGCGCCGACCTTGCTGGTGAGCCATTCGTCGAGTTCTCTGGAGAGCTTCTGCGCTTCCGCGGCGGCTTCGGCGGTGGCCTTGAGTTCGTCGGGGTCGGTGTCGGCGAAGGCGCCGTCGATGACGCCCCGGTCGATGGGGTCCTCGCCGGAGGCGGGCTGGACGCTGCCGGTGGCGATGAGGACCTGGCGGAGGTTGTACTGGCCCAGCTGGCGGGAGGAGGCGAGGGGGGCGAGGCGGAGGCGCTTGCGGAACTGGAGGGGGTCGCCGTCCTGGTTGAGGGGTGCTGCGAGGGAGGCGATGAGGTTGCAGCGTTCGAGGGGGTCGTTGTCGTCGTCGGGGTCGAGCTTTGGGTGGAAGTGGTCCCAGTGTTTCTCGAGGAGGCCTTTGAGGAGGGCGATGCCGTCGCGGAGGCCCCGGACGCCCTCGGTGGAGAGCAGGGCGACGGCGAGGTTGAGGGCGACGTTGAGGTCTTTGGTGCGGCCCATGAGTGCGAGGGCCTTGGTCTTGACCTCGCGCCAGTTGGGGTCGGCCCCTTCGATGACGGCGTCGCCTATGGATTGGGAGGGTGTGCCCTCGGCCTCCCTCATCAGCTCGTAGTAGGCGGGGTCGTAAGAGAGGTCTGGCCCGGCGGGTGCGTCGGGGGAGACCTCGGCGAGCAGTTTTTCGATGTCGATGGCCATGCGGGCCTGATCCCCCCAGACACTTGAGCCGGACGCTGACGACTTCTCTCAACGGTCCGATAGATCATCCTCTTTTTTGACGCGGTCCGCAAGTATGCCCCGGGCGGGGGCGGGCGGGACCGGTCGGGAACGGAACGGATCAGCCTCCCGCGGGGTGTCCGGCGGGGCCGGAGGGGCGGGTGGGGCGGGTGGGCTGCGGGTCGGTGACCCCGAGGAGGTCGGAGGCGAGGAGCTCGAGGACGAGTGCGAGGGACTCGCCGGACCAGCGGTCGCCGGCGCCCATGGAGGGGGCGAGGGAGGCGGAGGGCTGGCCCGAGGTGGGGCGGGCGTCGGCGGAGCCCAGCTGGAGGGCCTGGCCCTCGATGATGCGGTCCCAGTCGGCGCGGGGGATGTCGATGGGGCGGACGCGTCCGAAGAGGGCGTTGCGGGGGCCTTCGAGCTCTCGGGTCGAGAGGCCCAGGAGGCGGACGAGGGTGTAGAGGTCCTGGAGGCTGCCTATGACGGTGCGGGCGTTGGTGACGGCTTCGGAGTCGGCGGCTGTGAGGTAGGTGATGAAGGCGTCGAGCTCGAAGTCGTCGGCCTCGGTGTCCTCGAAGTAGGCGTCGACCGCGTCGGAGAGGGTGGCGAGGATCTCGAGTCGGCGGTTGACGACCTCGCCCTCGCGTTCGGCGAGGAAGAGTTCGCGGTAGCTGGAGATGACGAGGCCGACGATGTCGGACTGGAGCCGGTCCGCGGAGACGGTGGGCGTGTCGGAGGGGGATTCGGGGAGGTTGACGTTGAGGAGGCCGACGCGTGTGTCGCCCTCGCCTGCTGGGCGTGCGTTGATGCCGAGTTCCTGGAGGGTGGCGAGGACGGCGGCGTCGATCTCGCCCTCGGTGTCGAGGTTGGCCTCGTTGTCGTCGCGGGGGTTTGCTCCGGCGAGTGCCCCGGCGATGTTGGTGTTGGTGGCACCCTCGGCTCGGACGTCGACGGAGAGGAGGGCGTTTCCGTCTCGGAGGGCGAGGTTGGCGAGTTCGTCGCCCAGGGCGATGATGGAGAAGCCCCCGGTGCTGGACTGGACGACGGTGTCGCCGGAGGGGTTGGCGAAGCGGGGGCGTGTGGCGTTGGGGACGAGGTCGACGATGCGGGTGATGGTGCCCATCTGGAGGCGTCCGCCGGCGACGAAGTCGGTGCCGGAGTCGGTGGCGAAGACGTTGTTGGTGGGGTCGAAGACCTGGGCGTTCTCTCGTGCGATGAGGACGACGGAGGGGGAGGTGACGATGAGGTCACCGAGGGCGGTGATGTCGCCCAGGCGGGCGGTGTTGGGGCTGGTGGCGTTCAGGAACCAGGAGCCGATGGCGAAGGTCTTTTCGCGGTCGCCGATGTTGAGGGTGCCGACGTTGAAGGTGACGGAGGAGAGGGCGCCGGTGTTGGTGAAGGCGTCGGTGTTTCCGATGAGGATGGTCGTCTCGATGGGGACGAAGGAGCGGGCGGGGAGGGCTTCGGAGTTGACCTCGGCGCCGGAGGCGCTGGTCTGGCCCGAGAAGTTGAGGTTGAGGGTGGCGAGGGGGCTGGTGTTGCCGACGTCGGCGAAGAGCTCGATGCGGGGGAGGAGGCCCGAGGGGTTCGCCTCGGTGGCGACGGGGTCGTCGGCGCGGTTGACGTAGAGGGTGAGGGCGCGGCCCGGGGTGTTGTCGGCGTTCACGGTGCCGGTGATGCGGATGCCGGCGTCCGGGGAGAGGGCGAAGGTCTGGAGGAGGACGTCGTTGCCGGCGATGACGGTGTTGCCATCGATGAGGATGCCGTTCTGGGCGAAGACCGAGCCCGCGAGGGCGACGGTGGGGGCGGTCGCGCTGAACTTGCCCAGGCGTGAGGCGAAGGAGCCGGTGGAGCCGGCGAGGGTGATGCTGTTCGTCGCGGCGAGGGTGAGGTCCGGGAGGTTGCCGGCGGTGGCGAGGACGCCACCCAGGAGGTTGATGGTCCCGGCGGTGAGCGAGCGGGACTGGGCGATGGCGAGGGGGGCGGTGAAGGTGAGCGAGCCGGCGAGGTTGGCGTCCTGGGCGAGGGTGACGAGGTCACCGCCGGCCTGGAGGAGGCCCGAGCCCGCGAGGGCCTGGTTGAACCGGGCGGTGCCCCCGAGGGCGTTGACGCTGACGATCCCGTTGGTGTTGACGGCGCCGTTCAGGGTCGTATCGCCCCGGCTGGTGATGGCGAGGGCCTGGCCCTGGCTGGTGGAGACCGTTCCGGCGATGTTGACCTCGCCCTGGCTGTCGAGGGCGCCGTTTCCGGAGAGGCCGGCGTTGACCGCGAGCAGGGCGCCGGAGACGCCGGTCGAGAGGGTCGCGTTGTTCAGGTTGAGGGTGTTGGCGATGTAGAGCTGGTTGCCGGCGGTGCTGACGTTGTTCAGCGTCAGCGTGGTGCCCGGGGCGAAGAGCTGCAGGGCGCTCAGGCGGGCGGCGGAGCCGATGTTGCCCCCGATATTGAAGAGCCCGCCCTGGGTGTTCAGGGTGGCGATGACGAGGTCGGCGGTGGCGGCGTCGATGCCCTGGGTGTAGGTCTGGCTGCCCCCGGCGGTGTTGACGGTGACCTCGGCGGGGCCCTGGGCGGGGAGGCGGCCCGCGGGACCGAGGAGGGCGGCGCCCTCGACGGTGAGCGCGAAGGCCTGGCCGGTGGGGCTGGCGAGCTGGGTGACGATGGTGTTGCCGGCGCCGCCCGCGAGGGTGACGGAGGCGTTGTTCTGGCTGAAGAGCGAGCCGACGGTGACCGCGCCCGCGGTGCGGAAGGCGAAGGGGTTCGACAGCGTGATGCTGTCGATGAAGATCGGCCCGTTGTACCCGGCGCCGGCGCCGATGGTGTGGGCGATCGGGGCCCGGGCGTCGGTGAGGATGGGGGTGAAGTTGTCGAAGAAGTTGGCGGGGATGTTGACGGTGTTGGCGACGGGCGTGCCTGCGGAGATCCCGAGGGCGTCGGTGAAGGGGCGGTAGCGGAAGTCGACGACGCGGAGCAGGGGGCTCGCGGCGGTGGGATTGAGCGTGTTGGCCCGCAGGTCAAGGACGCCCAGGTCAGCGAACGAGGTGAAGGCGATCGAGCTGTTGCCCAGGTCGTTGCCCGCGATGAGCGTGAGGCTCGGGCGGAGGGCGGGGTCGCCCGAGACGGGCGTCGCGCCGAAGTTGATCTGGCCCGCGCCCGCGGACGCGTTCAGCGTGGTGTCGAGGATGATCGCGAGCTGGCTGGCGGCGAAGGTCTGGCTGGCGGCGTTGAAGGTGCCCCCGAGCTGGATGGTGCCATTGGGGGCGAGGAGGTTGAGTGCGTTGGCGCCCCCGTTGACTCCGGCGAGGAAGGAGAGCGTGGCGTTGTTGGCGGTCGCGGTGAAGTCGCCCTGCAGGGTGACCGGGGCGAGGGCGAGGATCTGACCGCCGGAGGTGCCACCGGCGAGCAGGATCGTCGCGTTCGCGGCGGCGCGGGCGGGGTCGCGCAGGGTGATGGTGTCGTCGGACTCGGCGAGGAGTTGGCCCGTGAGGTCGATGAAGGCGGCGGGGTTGCCGGTGGCGTAGACCTGGTTCCCGTTGGTCTGGACGTTGGCGAGCAGGACGCCCGCGCCGCCGGTCAGGTCGACGGTCGTGAGCGGGACGATGTCGCCCAGGGTGTTGTTCGCGATGATCTGGCCCGCGGTGTTGACGGTGAGGGCGGTGTTGGCGCCGCCGATGACGCGGGGGAGGGTGACAGCGCCGGCACCGTTGATGTTGAGGGCGGAGCCGGCCTGCATGACGATCGGGGCCTGGGCGTCGAAGGTGATCGCGGGGGCGCCGCCCAGCGAGATGAGCGTGCGCGTCGCGCCCGTGGGCAGGATGTATGCGCCGGCTGCGGAGGCCTGATAGAACTGGTTGGAGGCCTCGACCACGCCACCGGCGAAGGAGATGGTCGCGGCGCGGGCGTCGAGCACCGCGAGGCGGGAGCCGAAGTTCAGGACGTCGGACACGACGAGGTTGCCCGTGCCCGCCTGGAGGCCCAGCGAGGCGTTGTCCACCCCCGCGGCGATCGCGGCGGCGAAGGTGAGGTCGGCGTCGCCGGCGTCGATGGAGGCGCCGCCGAAGAGGGTGGTGACGCCATTGATCGTGATCGCCCGGCCCGCGCCGAGGAGGGCGGATCCATCCGCGAGGTTCAGGGGACCGTTGACGACGAGGGCGCCGCCCGGGTTGCCGATCGAGCCCGAGAGGCCCGAGAGGGAGACGGGGGCGTCGGCGCGGCCCAGGACGAGATTGCCCGCGTTGAAGCGGGCGTTGGCGAGTTGGACCGGGCCGGTGGACATGGTGCCGATGCGGAGGGCGGAGAGGGGGGTTCCGCCGCTGTTCAGGAGGGCGATCTCGGCCTGGTTCAGGGCGAGGGCGTTGGCCTGGTCGGCGCCGAGGAAGATGGTGCGGCCCGCGGTGAGGCGGTCGATATCGAGCGCGGTGCCGTTCGGGGTGGCGGCGAGGTTGAGGTCGTCGACGCGGAGGGCGAGGGCGTTGAAGTTCAGGGTGGCGGCGTTGAAGGCGAGGGAGCCGGCCTGTGCGGCGGTGCCCTGGATGGTGATGGCGTTGGTGGCGATGAAGTTCGCCCCTGAGGCACCCGCGCCGGTCGACGAGATGTTGTCGAGCTGGATGTTCTGGGCGGCGGTGATGTTGAGGGTGGCGCCCGAAACGCTCGCGTCGTCGAGGACGAGATCGTTCAGGAGGACATCGCCTCCGGTGGCGAACTCGACGGAGGGGGCGACGACGGTGAGGGTGTTGTCGAAGGAGATTCCGGAGCCCGAGAAGATGTCGACGCCCAGGGAGGCCGGGCCGGAGATGGTGACGGCGCCCGTGCTGTTGATCTGACCGGAGCCGGTGATGGAGACCGTGGCGCCCGTCAGGTTGACGCCGGCACCGAGGTCGAGGGCGGAGATACTGCCACCCAGGAGTTCGAGGCGGAGGGCGCCGCCGGTGGAGAGGTCGAGGCTCCCGCTGGCCAGGATATCGGGGGCGATGAGTGTGAAGTCGGCGGTGCCGGCGGTGGTGGCGCTGCCACCAGCGAAGAGGATCAGTCTCCCGGCGGAGACGCCGACGCCCGAGGTGCCTGCGAGGGTCACGGGCGAATTGAAGGCCACCGAGTCGAAGGCGGAGATGTTCGCGCCCGAGAGGGTCGTCGGGCCAAAGAAGCCCAGGCTGCCGGACGGGGCCCGGAGCGTGGCGGCGAGGCTGATGCCGGAGCCGGCGGTGGGTCTGAACTCGCCCGGCGTGTTGGCGGTGAAGGTGCCCCCCGAGAGCTCGAGGGCGCCCGCGGTCGAGGAGAGGCCGGTGACGGTCGGGCCGAACTGCGACGGGCCCGAGACGAGGAGGCGGAGGGTGGTGGCGCGGAAGTCATCCGAGCCCGAGGCGGTGTCGACGGTGAGGCTGCCTGCGAAACGCCCGGCCTCGCCCACGGAGACGGCGCGGGTCGCGAGGGCGGTGAAGAGGTTGCGGGCGGCGTTGTCCCGGATGAGGACGCCGGCGTCCGACAGCAGCACGAGGGACTCGGTCGCGAAGCCCGCGACGGAGGCGGTCGAGAAGCCAAAGACGCCGGAGCCCGATGAGCCCTCGCCGATCGCGAGGTCGGCGGTGTTGGCGTCGAGCGTCAGGAGGGGGACGGTGGACAGGCCCCCGCTGCTGGCGATCGAGAGGTTCACGCCTGAGAGGATGGAGAGGAGGCTGTTGGAGGCGTCGTTGCCCAGGCGGACGGCGGTGTCGGAGCGGAGGTCGAGTGAGGTCGCGCCGGCGAAGTTGGCGAGTTCGGTGGCGTCGAGCTGGAAGAAGCCCGTGGTGTTCGGGGCTGTGCCGATGAGGATCGCGGCGTTCTGCCCGTCGACGCCCAGGCGGGCGAGGGGGCCGGCACCGTTGGCGGCGCCGAAGTCGAGCTGGACCGCGTTGAGGGCGTCGAAGAGGGTGCCGTCGGCGGAGTTGGCGAGGAAGACGCCCTCGCCGGAGCGGAGGACGAGGCGGGCGGCGCCGCCCAGGTCGGCGCCGGTGACGAGGAGGGCGTTGGTGAAGTCTTCACCCGGGAAAAGCGTCTGAGCGTCGTCGCCCACGCCGATGCGGCGGGCGCCGCCATCGAGGACGAGGACGGGGGTGGGGCCGGTGCCCCCGGAGGCGCTGACGGAGACGGGGAGGGTGGTGCCCAGGAAGTTGAGGCCTTCGAGGGCGCCGCCGGCGTTGCCCAGGCCCACGACCGCGTTGGAGCGGAGGTCGTACTGGTTGGCCTGGACGAGGCTCGGGGTGAGGCTGAAGGTGAAGGAGGTGCCGGCGGGGGCGGTGGTGGAGCCGATGAGCAGCCCGTTGGCCCCGGCGTCGAAGCGGAAGAGATCCGGGCGCGGGCCGGTGGAGCCGGCGATCGAGAACTGGCTGAGGACGCCCAGGTTTCCGAGGCGCGTTGCGCCGGCGGAGCCGACCGCTGCGGTGGCGTCGGTGACGAGGCCCAGGGTGCCGAAGCCCAGGAGGCCGACCTCGGCGGGGTCGATCTCGAGGCCCGGGATGCCGGTCTCGCCGAAGGCGACGGAGTTTGTGCCACCGTCGATGATGAGCGCGTTGGCGCCGACATCGATGGCGTTGGTTCCGCCGGTGGTTCGGGCGGCGAGGGTGATGTCGCCGGCGGCGACGGTGAGGCTGTTGATCGTGCCACTCGAGACGACGGCGCCGTCGGCGCCGACGGTGAGGGTGCCGGCGGAGCTGAGGCGGGCGTCGGTCGCGGCGAAGCGGGCGACGCCATTGACCGTGAGGTCGCCGGCGGCGGCGGTCGTGGCGGCGTCGATGTCGAGGACGGAGCCGCTCGCGATCGTGAAGCCGGCGGCGCGGTTGAAGTTGATCTGACTGGCGGTGAGGTCGGCTGTGGCGTTGAGGGCGTCGATGCCGGTGCCGAAGTCGATGGTGGTGGCTGCGGTGAAAGCGAGGGTTCCGGAGGCGAGGGAGCGGGTGGCGCCGGTCGCGTTGATGCTGATGCTGTTGGCGCCGGTGCCGCCTCCGCCGGTGATCCTGAGGCTGCGGCCTCCGTCGGAGGCGAGGTGGGCGAAGTTGGCTCCATCGGTGTCGGTGAAGGCGACGTCGCCGGTGGTGTTGAGGCGGAGGACGGCGAAATCGAACGCCTCGAAGGTGGCGTCGGAGATGACGACGCCGCCCAGGGTGGAGGTGCCGATCTCGATGTTGCCGGTGAACGTGGAGCCGCCGATCTGGACGTCGACATTGCCGGCGCTGGTCGAGGCGGAGACGAGGCCGATGGAGCCGGCGCCGCTGAGGAGGGTGTTCATCTCGCTCGCGGTGCCATCGATGGTGAGGCCCGGCGCGAGGAAGGAGAGGCGGGCTGCGGAGAGTGCGGAGATGGTGGTGGAATCGATGAGGAGGTCGCCGGTGGCGTTGGCGAAGACGCCGATGGTGCCCAGGAAGGCCTCGGTGCTGATGGCGAGCGTCTGGTTGGTCGTGATGGCCTGGCCCGCGCCGACGGTGAGCGCCGGCGTGGCGCTGAAGGCGAGGACGAGGTCGTTATCGCCCGCGGCGAGGGTGGACCCGCTGGTAAAGGTGAGGCCGGCGGAGGTGATGGTGACGGTGCCGCCGGTGGGGGCGGAGGCGGCCTGGAGGGCGAAGCCGCCGGGGCCGGCGTCGATGGACGCGGCACCGGCGAAAGTGAGATCGCCCCGGAGGGTGGTGAGGGACGCGCCGCCCGCGAGGGTGACGGGGGAGGCGGTGCGGTTGAAGTTGATGCCTGTGTTAGCGCGGAGGACGGAGGCGGCGGCGGCGTTGACGGTGGCGATGGAGCTGTCGAAGACGATGGTGGAGGCGGAGTGCCACTGGCCCGGGGCGAGGGTGAGGGCCTGGGCGTCGGTCGCGCTCGAGACGGAGATGCCGGCGACGGGTGAGGCGTCGATGCCGGCGAGGAAGGTGAGGCCGGAGGAGAAGAGGGTCTGGAGTGCGCCGCCCGCGTTCTCGCGGAGGGTGACGTCGCCCGCGGTGAGTAGGGTGAGGGTCTCGCCGGCGTTCAGGGCGATGCGGGCGAGTTCGTTCTCGTCGATGAGGAGGCCGTCGCCGGCGACCTGGCCCAGGTCGATGCCCCCGGCGTTGCGGGACTGGATGGTGAGGGTGCGGTTGTTCGCGACCGCGAGGGTGGATGTGGCGTCGATGGCGAGCTGCTCGGCGAGGCTCAGGGTGGCGTCGTTGCCGGCCTGCGTGGTGAGGGTGCCGGCGGAGAGCAGGCTCAGGTTGCGGGCGGTGACGGTGGAGGTGGTGGAGCCGGAGCCGGCGAGGGTGGTGGTGCCGTTCTGGAAGGTGAGGCTGAACTCGCTGACGCCATCGGAGGCGAGGAGGTTGCCGGTGAGGTTGAAGGTGCCGTCGTAGGTGAAGTCGTTCTCGTGGACGATGGTGGCGGGGCCGGAGGCGATGGTGGAGAGGGCGGAAGCTGTGAGGCCGGTGACGTTGGCGCCGAAGCGGACCTCGCCGGTGGTCCGGATGTTGAGGGCGTTCAGGGCGAGGGTGCCGGCGGAGTCGAGGTTGATGCTGACGGAGTCGACCTCGTTGCCCGGGGTGCCCAGGGTGAAGCTGCGCCCGGAGAAGAACGCGGCGGAGAGGCCCGCGATGTCGACAGCGGTCGCGTTGGTGAAGGCGTAGACGTCGGCGCGGAACTCGCCGTTGGCGGCGCTGGCGTCGAATGCGGCGGTGCCGAGGACGAGGTCGCCGGCGCCGGTGCCCAGACCGAGCGAGCCGTTGGCGAGATCGATGGTCAGGGCGGCGGTGTTGCCCGCGCCGTTGGTGGCGCTGTCGGCGACGAGGAGGTTGCGCGTGTTGAGGAGGCCGGCGACATCGGTGTTGCCGGTGCCATTGACGAGGACGACGCCGGCGTCGCTCAGCAGCGCGAGCGCGGAGAAGGTGAGGCGGCCGGCCTCCGGGGCGGTGAACGCGACGGTGCCCGAGGCGTCGCCCCAGGAGAGGGTGGCTGCGCCCGCGTCGATGGTGAGCCCGCCGGCGCCGGTGTCGAGCGTGCCCTGGATGTCGGCCCCTCCCAGGCGGAGGAAGGCGCCGCCGGTGGCGCCCGCGATGGCGAGGTCGGTGCCGGAGGCGATGGTGAGGTTGTCCGAGGCGATGGTGTAGGTGCCCGCGCCCGAGAGCT
Source organism: Phycisphaerales bacterium (assembly GCA_036788215.1). Classification (GTDB taxonomy): domain Bacteria; phylum Planctomycetota; class Phycisphaerae; order Phycisphaerales; family UBA1924; genus DAIQNV01. Next base: position 27,259 of record DAIQNV010000032.1, read on the forward strand.
GGGAGACGGCGCCGACGGTGAGCGAAGAGCCCGCGCCGCCCGCGAGGGTGAGGCCGAAGCCCGAGGCGTTGAGGTCGCCGGTGATCGCGAGGACGCCGGTGGCGTTCAGCGAGGTGGTGCGCGAGAAGTCGATCGGTCCGCCGGTGGTGAGCGTGAGCCCGCCGGTGGTGGTCAGGGCGTCGAGGTCGAGCGTGAGACCGCCGGTGGTGGCGATATCGGCGGCGGCGAGGGCGAGGGTGCCGGTGGCGCCCGCTCGGACGAGGCCGGTGCCGGCGGAGGCGCCGCCCCCCGCGCCCTGGAAGCGGACGGTCGAGCCATTGAGGGCGGCGAAGATCGCGCCCGCGCCGTTGTCGGCGATCGAGATGTTCGCGTCGGAGCGGAGGTTGATCTCGCTTGCGCTGACGCCCGCGAAGTCGGCGGCGCTGACGACGAACTCGCCCGCGAAGCCCTGGGCGGTGCCCAGGGTGAGGGCGTTGGCCTGGTTGTCGAGCGTGAGGACGCCCGTGGCGCCGGTGCCGTTGGCGGCGCCGATGGCGGTCGTGAACTGGTCGAAGACCGCGGCGAGGGCCCCGTTGCCGACGATGCTGACGCTCGTGTCGCTCTCGAGGCGCAGGCCGGTCGCTCCGGCGGTCGCGAAGTCGTCGAGGTCGCTGGTCTGCACGGTGTCGGTGCCCAGGGTGCCGACGGTGAGCGCGCCGGTGCCCTCGAGCGTGAGCTGGCCCAGGGCGGCCCCGAGGGTGATCGTGCCGAAGGTGAGGCGTGAGCCTGCGAACTCGAGCGTGCCGACGCCGGCGCCGGTGGTCAGGGCGGTGATGTCCAGCGTGCCGGCGGAGGCGACCCGCGTGGCATCGCTGTTCAGCGTGACATCCGCGAGGGTGACGCCCGTGGTGTTCTGGAACTCGACCGCGGTCGAGGCGAAGGTAGCCTGGCCTGAGAGCGAGGCGATGTTGGCGTTGAACGAGGTCTGCCCGGCGGAGACGACGGACAGGTCGAAGGCGATGTCGTCGCCCCCGGCGGTCGAGGTGATGGTCGCGGAGGCGTTCTGCCCGCCCAGGATGCCCGAGCCCGCGAGCGTGACGGACCTCCCGCTCAGCAGGTTGAAGGTGTCGCCACCGATGCCGCTGGCGAGCGTGACGGCGCCGGTCGTGCCGAAGCTGTACGCGTCGGCGTCGAAGCGGGAGAGGTCGGCGAAGGTCAATTCGAACCCGCCGGCGCCGCTCGTGCCGATGTTCAGGGCCCGGTCGCGGGCGTCGAAGGCGAGCGACGCGGCGTTGGCCCCGGTGGAGCCCCGGACGGTGAAGTTCGGCCCGAGGATCGACAGGATCGTCCCCGCAGCATTCTCGCCCACGCCGACGGACGAATCCGTCCGCACCTCGAGCGTGCCGACATCGAAGAAGGCGATGTCCGCTGCGGTGATGTTGTAGTCCGCTGCGGCGCCGTCGCCGATGCGGATCGAGCGGTCGACCGCGTCGAGCTGCAGGAGCGTCGCGGTGCCCGAGCCGGCCGAAACCACCGAGCCCGCGACCCGGAGGCCCGAGACCGTCGGCAGCACCGTGTTGCCCGCGTCGTTGGTGATGAAGACCGAGCCATCGGTCAGCAGCGTGAAGGTCGCCCCGGCGCCGGGCGTCAGGCGCCCGAGTTCGGCGGTCGACAGGTTCACGCCCGCGCCGGTTGCCTCGCCCACGAAGATGTCGCCCGCGTTCGCGTCGAGCGTGAACGCGGTGTAGTTCGCGATCGAACCGGCGGGGTCGATCGCGAGATCGCCCAGCACGAGCGAAATCGCGTGCGTCCCATTGAGGTCCAGCGCCGCGTTGATGTCCAGGAGGTCGGCGGTGATCGAGAGGTCGCCGGCGGTCGCGATGGTGCCGTTCAGCGTCAGGTCGAGGCCCGACGCGTCGACGGCGCCCGAGAGGGTGCCCCCGGTCAGGTCGAGCGTGAAGGCCCCGGCGTTGCCGGTGACGAGGATGCCGTTGTCGCCCGCGATCGTCGCGGAGTTGGTCGCGGTCACGGAGCCCAGGTCGGCCCCGAAGACGACCCGCCCGCCCGTCGCGCCGAGCGTGAGGTCGGCGAGCGAGAGCGTCGTCGCGCCCGTTGCGCCCGCGAGCGTCACATCGCCGGCCCGCGAGGTTGCCGTCAGACCGCTCCCGCTCCCGATGACGGTGAAGACGGCGCCGGAACTGTCGTTGCCCACGAGGACGCTGTCGCCCGCGAGGGCGAGCGAGCCGAAGCCCAGGCGCAGCGTTGCCTCCGCGACATCGATCTCGGCGGTCGTCGGCGTGTCGGTGCCCTCGCCGAAGATGAGCCCGATGCCCGCGTTGGTCGAGAGGCTCAGCAGCCCGGGCGCGGTCACCAGGGCCCCGCTGGACACCACGAGGTCGTCGAAGGTCAGCGCGAGGCCGGCTTCGGCCGCGTCGAGCCCGAGCACGCTCTGCAATTCGCCATCCGACACGGTCACCACGGCGCCCGCGATGTCGGCGGTCCCGTCGAGCCCCGCGGCCCGCAGGTCACCCAGGATGGTGAGGTCGAAGGCGGTGCCCGCGCCGTCCGACGCCTCGAACGCGCCCGAGCCCGTGACGAGCGCGGAGTTCACGCCCGTCGCGCCGAGGCTGAACGCCCGCTCCGCCCGGGCGGCATCGGCGAAGATCCATACCCCGCCCGCGCCCGAGGTCGCGCCCGTGATGTTCGTGCCGAACCGGAGCAGCCCGCCATCGAGGGCGTCGATGACCAGCGTGTCTTCGCTCAGCGCGAGCGCCGAGGTCGCGTCGAAGGACAGCCCCGTCTGGGCGTCGAAGATCAGCGACGACCCGCCCCCAAGAGCCGCGTAGAACGCGCCGTCGCCGTTGACCGCGATCGATCCGCCCGTCGACTCGAAGGCGAGCCCCGCGAAGCCCGACAGCAGCCCGAGGGCGGTCGCGTCGATGTCGGCGTCCGCCGAGGCGCCCGAACCGAGCGCCAGGTTGCCCGCCGACCGGGCCCGCACCAAGGCCCCGCCCGCGTTGATCGAGCCCGAGCCCGAGAGCTCCGCCCCCGCGATCCCCGTGATGTCGATCGTCAGGTCGCTCGCCTGGGCCACCTGCACGGTGCCATTGATGACGAGCGTGCCTCCGTTCAGCGAGATCATCGCGGCGTCGTCGACGCCGTTCAGGGTGAGCGTCGCGCCGCCGTTCAGGGTCAGGCCCGCGCCCGACGCGACCGTCAGGCCCCCGGTCAGCGTGCCCGAGCTCGCGAGCGTGACGTTGTTCTCAATGGTGAGGGCCCCGCCGACGGTCCAGCCCGCGGTTGGGTTGAAGCTGTTCGAGCCCCCGCCGGTCGTGCCCCGCAGGGCGACCGCGCCCGCGGCGTTCAGCTCGAGTGTCTTGCTCGCGAGAGCCGCGAAGACGCTCCCGCTCGCGTTGTTCGCGACGGTGACGCCGGCGCCGGTCGAGTTGAGCGAGAGGCTGTTGAAGGACCAGCTGCCGAGCGTGCTCGGGGTGATCGCGAAGCCGGCGCCGGTCCCGTCGCCCAGCCCGATGGACTGCGCGGTGGTGAAGCTCAGCGCGCCGGGCGTCACGGAGTCGCCGAGCGTCGGGATGTTCAGGAAGCTGATCCCGCTCGTCGCGGAGACGGTCAGGTCCCGCAACGGGAGCCCGCTCCCGAGGCTGAAGAGCTGCACCTCAGCACCGGTGAGCGAGACCCGCCGCCCGTCCAGGGCGGTGAAGAAGGTGCCCGCCCCGTCCAGCAGCGCGACGGTGGCCCCGCCCCCCGCCGGTGCGGTGGAGGTCACGGACAGGTCGCCGAAGACGAACTGGTTGCCGGTGATCAGCGCCGTCGGGATGATCAGGTCCGCGCCGGCACCGTCGCCCAGGAGCACCGTCTGGGGCGTGGTCAGCCGGATGGTCTGCCCCGCTGCCCCGAAGACCGCGCCCGGCGCCAGCGAGAGCGAGATGCCGGCGGGCCCGGTCGCGGTCAGGTCGATCACGTTCGCGCCGAGGACGGAGTCGCCGTCACCCGAGACGCTGACGCCCTGCCCGATCAGGCGGACGGTCGTCCCGGCGAACTTGGAGAAGTTGTTCCGGGCGTCGACCGCGTCGGTGTCCGCGAGCGCAACGGATCCGTTGCGGGCCTCGGCGATGAAGGTGCCGAAGGTCAGGTCATCGATGATCGTCGCGCTGTTCAGGCCAAAGCCGCCGATCGATCCGTCGGCGAGGCTGATGTTCGTGCCGGCACCGGTCACGATGAAGGACAGCGTGCCGGTGCCCGCGCTGAGACGGAGCCCGGAGGAGAGGTTCAGCCCCGCCCCTTCGAGGAACAGCCCGCCGACCGTGAGCTGCTCGGTCGCATCGGCCAGGACAGAGGTGACGCCGGTATCGGAGACGAGCGAGAGCGTGGGCGTGCGGGCGCCGACCGTGGCGAAGATTTCGTTCCCGGGCCCGTCGTTCAGCGTCACGCCTCCGGTGGTCGACCGCAGCGTCAGCGCGCCGTTGTCGAAGCGGATGCGGTCGAAGAGCGTCTCGGAGATATGGAAGACCGCCCCGCCCGGGTCGGTGTCGCCGACATTGATCGCCTGGCCCGTCGTCAGCGAGACAACGCCCCCGGTCGACGAGCCGAGATCGCCCACCGTGAAGTCGAGCGCGAGCGAGCCCGCCGCCCCGGAGGACGCGACGACCTCGAGCGAGCCGATCGGCAGGCCCGCGACGCCCCCGTCGCTCAGGAGGGCTGTCGTCCCGCTCACCCGCAGCGTCCGGCCCGTGCTGAAGGTCGAAGCGAAGATGTCGCCCGCGGTGTTCACCACCCGCACGCCCGCAGCGGAACTGGTCAGGCGCAGCTCGTTGAAGGTGAGCTGCCCGATCGCGGTCGCGTCGAAGTCCAGCCCGCCCGCGGTCGCGCCGGTTACCCCGTACTCGATGTCGAGGGGCGTCGTGAACGCCAGCGCCGACCCGGCGGCGCTGACGGGCGCCGAGAGCGTCAGCCCGCCCGCGGTCGTGATGAACAGGTCCGACCCGCCGGAGCTCACGCCATTGACGGTGCCGAAGGAGACGCCCGCGATACTCGCTGAGGTCGAGTCGATCGTGGTCCCGGCGCCCGCGAGCGAGAGCCTGGTGACGCCCTGGCCCGAGACGTTCACGAACGACGCCGACACGCTGAGGGGGTTGCCGTCGACGCCGATCGTTCCGTTCAGGGCGTTCGTCTGACGGGCGACCACGCGGTTCGCGGTGATCGTCGCGCCGCTCGCGGTCAGGATCGAGTTGCCCCCCGCGCTCCGCGTCGCGAGGTTCTCCAGCAGCACGCCCCCGGTGGCGTTGATGTTCGGCGCGATGATGCTGCCGCCCCGCTGGGCCCCGTCCCACCCGTCGCCGATCTGCAGCACCGCGTTGGCGGCGGTGATCGTCGTGCCCGCGTTGAACGAGATCGAGGCGTCGCCCGCGTCGCGGTTGGTCACGCGGGCGACGGAGCCGTCCGCCAGGTCGTAGTTGGCCCGGGCGATGAAGCTGCCGGTGCCCAGGTTGATCGAGATGGACGCCGGCGAGCCCGCGGGGTCGATCCCGATCGACCGCAGGGCCCGGAGGTCGAGTGTGCTCGACACGCCGGTGATGCTGATCGCGGCGCCGCCACCGAAGAGGATGTCGTTCTCCGCCCGCAGGATCACGTCGCCCAGCGCGAGCAGGCTGTTGAGCTGACCGTCGGTCAGGACGCTCGCGAGGTCGTCCGCGAAGCCCAGGTCCGCCCCGCCATCGGTCACGTTCGGGTCGAGGAAGTCGTCGATGTTCGTCGCGGTCGCCTCGTTGGCAAGGACCGAGTCGTCCACGATGAGGATGTTCTTGGGGTCGAGCAGGAGCGTGCCCCGAGCGCCCTCCGCGGACACGTCCACGTCGCCCTGGAAACCGAGCCACTGCTTGCCCGAGACCTCGACGAACCCGCCCGCGCCGCGGCCCGCGGTCGCGTCGATCTCGCCCCGGAAGAGGGTCGCGCCGTCGGACCAGACGATCGCCTCGCCCGCGTTGCCCGCGCCCGTGGCGCTCACGTCGATCCGCGAGCCCTCGTCCACCGCGGTCTTCTGGGCCGTCCGCAGCGTGCCGGTGCCCTGCACCTCGCCACCCACGCGGACGATGCCACCGTCGAACCCGCCGGCGCCCGACGCGTCGATGTCGGCCCCGCGCAGGGCGACCGTGCCCCCCGTGATCTCGACCGTACCCCCGGCGCCGAGGCCCGTGCCGATGCCCGACGCGTCGATCCGCCCCTGCACCGTCACCAGGCTCGCGTCACCGCCCTCGATCCGCACCACCGACCCGCGCACGCTCGAGCCCTGGCGCAGCGCGAGCGCGAAATGGTCGCCCGCCCCCATGTTCACCACGCCCGAGCCGGCGTCGATCGTCCCCGCGTTCTCGACCGATCCGGCCGGGCCGCCGCTCCGCTCCGTCACCTTGGCGAAGACGTGGCCCGTCCGCTCGCCGATCAGCACGCCGTCGCCCGCTGCGAGCGTGATCAGCCCGTCGGGCGCGACGATCGAGCCGAAGTTGGCCACCCGGCGCCCGAGCAGGTGCACGCCCTCGGCGCCCGTGATCGACCCGTGGTTCACGACCTCGCCCGAGAGGTCGGTGAAGCGGTTCATCCCGCTGAGGAAATCCTCGTTGCTGATGCGCCCCGCTGCGGCGAAGAGGTTGCCGACGTTGATGACCGAGTTGGCCCCGAAGATCACGCCGGCGGGGTTCACGAAGTAGACCGACCCGTTCGCGCGGATCGAACCGTCGATGAAGGTCGGCGCCGCCCCGTCGATCCGGTTCAGCACGCGGCTCGCCGCCCCGGGCTGCACAAACGTGACGCTCTCGTGCGAGCCCAGGTTGAAGCTCTGGTAATTGATGATCGCGGTCTGGCTCGTGGTGATCGTCGTGCGCGCACCGTCCCTGTGGAACGAAGCGGACCCGTGCACGACCTGCTCGCCCTGGGGCCCGGCGAGTGCCGGGACGCTGACGACCGCCGCCACGGATCCAGCGAGCAAGAGACCCCGCCCGCTCGACACACGATCTCCACGCCTGTGAGACATCGAAGCCCCCCGCCCGCCAGCTCCAGCGGGCCACAGTTCTCGGTCCCTGGGCCGTTCCCCGGCCCTCTCCCTCGACCGTCACCTCAAACAGTGACGGTCACTCAACTTACCGCGCATTGACCCAACTTAATAGACCAGAGTGAAGAGAAGATGCACGCGGGAGTCGCCCACGCGCACCGGATCGTCACCAAGGCCGCTCAATTCATCCAGAACGATGCCCCAGTCGGCCCGGAAACTCATATTCCGGAGCAGTTGCACCTCAATGCCGACGCCCGTGCTCAGGAGCGACTCCCCCTGCTCGAACGCGAGGGGCTGCGAGATGTACGACCGACCAAAGTCCACAAACGCCTTGAGGATCAGGTCCCAGTCCGGGGACCCGTACACCTGCTGCGGCGCCACCCGGAAGGGACGACCGAACACCGTCGGGGGCTCCGCATCGATCGCGAGCGCCCGGGGCAGGTGGAACCGGTACTCGAGGCTCCCGTTGAAGACCGTGTCGCCCGCGGCCCGGCTCTCGGGGTACCCCCGGACCGTGAACAGGCCTCCGATGACGCCCTCCGCGTTGGGGATGAGCCGATCGTTGAAGGCATACTGCCCGCTGAAGCGGAAGACGAGCTCGTGCGCCAGCGTCGAGGTCTTGGGTGTCGAGGGGTCGTACCAGTCCCGCCCGAAGAGCAGGGGCTCGAGGTACACGCTGGCGTTCATGTCGAAGTTGAAGACCATCCACTCGCCGACGGGGTTCAGGCGACCGAGGTCCTGCAGCCCGGCCGGCTGCGCGTTGGTCACGTGGTTCTCCGTCCACTCCAGCGACGCCTGCGCGAACAGGTTGGACCACTCGCCCGCCCGCTCCGCCCGGGCGCCCACACGGGGGAGGAAGATCGCCTCCTCACCCACGCTCGCGCCCCCGAGGGCGAAGTTCGTCACCTGGATCCACTGGTACCGCATCCCGGCGAACACGTCGACGAACAGCTCGTCCCGCTGCAGCGCGGTGTACGACAGCTCCGCGTTCCAGAACCAGCTCTGCCCCTCGAACTGCTCGTTGGCCGAGCCCACGTCCGCCGCGGTGAACTCGTTCCAGCCACCGGAGACGCGCCACTTCGCCCGCGTCGAGCCGAGCAGGGGACGCTCGTACGAAGCGATCAGCGCGTGCGCCCCGCTGTACTCCGAGGTCGTGTAATCGACCGCCAGGATGTCGTCGGCGCCCGTAAGCTGGTTGTGCACGAACCCGATCCGCTGGCGGAACTCGCCCGTGCTCTCCGCGCCGGTGTTGCTGAGCTGCGTGAAGATCGACCAGGGCTTGTCCTCGCGAACGATGTACTGCACCTCCGCCTCGAACGACTCGAGCCCCGGGGCGATCGCGACGTCCACCCGACGCCCCGGGTGCCGGCTCAGGCGACGCGCGTAGTCGTTCAGCACATCCTCGCGCAGGAGGTCCCGACGCTCCGATTCCGCCCGCGCCGCGTCCTCCGCCCGGTCCTCCGCCACCCGGCGCTCGCCCGACACCTCCGACCGCAGCGCGTCGAGCAGGCGCTCGGGACGCTCGGGCCCGGCCCGGTCCTCCGGCAGCTCCACCGGCACCCCCGCATCGACCGCCTCGCCCGCGTCCGCCGGTCCGCCCGTCTCCTCGACCTGCACAGGCCGGTAGGGCACGAGGGGCGACCGCTCCCGGATCCGCCGGTGCTTCCTGTTGTCGATCCGCTCATCGAGCCCGATCCGGTCCCCCGTCGCGCTCGACCCCACCCGCGTCACGATCGAGGTGTAGATGTCGATGGGCAGCACACCCGTCTGCCCGTCCCGCAGGTCGCGGAACCCCGTCGGGTCCCGCTCGATCGCCCGGCGGGAGGGTTCCGTGTACACGCCGATCAGCCCCGCCTCACCCAGCTCCCGCACCAGCGCCTCCGCGACCGACGCGATCGCCGACGCGTGCAGCACCACCGCCCCCTCCGACCCGATCTCCGACACCCGCACCGCCTCGACCGGCGCGTACGCCCGCGCCGCGATGTACCCCTCGGGCGTCAGCGTCAGCATCACCACCGTGTCCTCAAGCTCCGAGATCGGAGGGTGCTGCGGATGCTCGCGCACATACCCGAGGCGCACCCCAGTCACCTCGAAGCCGGGCCCGTCCTCCTCGCGGGGCTCGAGCGGGGGCAACGGAGGCCCCGCCTCCGCAGCCGGCGCCGCTGCAGCCTCTCCCGACCCCTCGTCCACCACGGGCGCCGCGGGCTCAGCGACCTCGACCTCCGGCTCGGGCAGCGCAATCTCCAGGCGCAGGCGCTTCGAGATCAACCGCCGGTCCACCCACCGACCGTCGACCCGCGCGATGTGCGAAGGATCGGGCCGCACGATCGCCCCCGCCAGCCCGCGCGACCGCACCGACCGCTCGAGCTGCGCCAGGAGCGCATCCAGCCCCGCAGGCGTGATCCCCGAAGTCGTGCCCGACACCAGCTCGAACACCCGCAGGCGGCGCACAGCCCCGTCCGCCCCCGGGGCATCGAACACGCCCCCCGACTGCGCCAGCTCCACCTCGTCGTACAGGACCTCCCGCAGCGACGGCGCCCCCTCCGCCTCGCCCGCGTCACCGGCGTACTTCAGCTCCAGGCGCGACACCCCGAAGACCGCACCCCCAGCCTCGGGCTGCTCCGCCAGCAAGGCGGCGCCCGACGCGGGCGACACCATCCCTGCCCTGACCAGCCCCACCACCCCCACCACCCCCACGCCCACGACCCCCGACCCGCCCGCCGACAACGCCGCCCCCGCGACACCCGCGAGCACCCGTCCAGCCACAACACCCATCGCCGACCTCCCCCCGGGCACGCTCCGCGCACCGAACGACACCGAACGCCCGCCGCGGGCCGAGACCCGATCGCTCCACGATCCCAGGACCACATCCACCTTCAAGGCCGGCCCCCCGTCTCATCGACGCTCAACAAGGGCGCCGCCGCCAGCGCCTCCGACAGGCGGGCCGCGAGGGGGCGCTGCACGCCCTGCCCGCCCGTCCCGAAGGCCAGCCTCAGGCCCACATCCGTAAACCCGAACCGGTTCGTCGACCGGTACCGGTCCATCTCCCGGGCCTCGTCCACGCCGATCGAGGGCGGGCTCAGCGCCGACCCGCCGATCACCCGCACGCGCACCGCCCCCGTCCGGATCGCCTCGGTCACCGCGTCCGCGTCCACCCCGCCCACAGGCCCCGCGTCACCCCGCGCCGCGTCCGATCCCTCCCCGTACTCCGCGATGAACTCCGCCACGTT